>JAYTWO010000104.1:0-14645 GCA_043743415.1 Planctomycetota bacterium | reverse complement strand
GAAGGTGTGTTTGGCGTACGCGGATGCCAACGTGTTTCTGTACCTCGGCGGGTTCATCATTGCCTTGGCAATTGAGCGACAGGGGCTGCACCGCCGCATCTCGCTGCACATCATCAGTCGCATTGGCAGCCAGCCTCGGCAGATCGTGTTCGGGTTCCTACTGGCGACGGCGCTGATCTCGATGTGGATCAGTAATACGGCCACCACGTTACTGATGCTGCCAATCGCGCTGGCTTTGCTCGACACACTGGCCGACTCGCTGGCTGCCGCCGGAGGGGCGACGCGCAGCGAGGTCGACGAGCGATTGAAACCCCTGTCGATCGCGGTGCTGCTGGGGATCGCCTATGCCGCGAGCTGTGGGGGGTTTGCCACGATGGTGGGGACGCCCACAAATCCAGTGCTGCGAGGGTACTGGGAGAAGGAGTTTGTCCCTCTCGGTTATGACTCGATCTCATCCGCCAAATGGATGCTGTTGTGCGTCCCGCTGAGTCTGCTGATGCTGACGGCAGTGGGGTTCGTGATGACCTGGCGGTTGCCGGTTCTGCCGGGGATCGAGCGGATCGGTCGGCGGTTCTATCATGACCGGCTCAATGAACTCGGCCCGATGCGGTCGGGCGAACGCAATATCTTGATCGTGTTCTTGATCACCGCCACGCTGTGGGTGCTCGCCCAGCCGTTCGAGCTGGGGTTCGCCACGATTCCGAGTTGGCCGCAGATGCTCGAACGAACGCTGATCTGGGCGAGGATGGATGCCCAGGGGGTTTCGAAATTGCCGGAGGATTCGACAGTGGCCATGTTCATGGCCCTGCTGGTGTTCCTGCTTCCGGGCAATCGCCAGCCCGATGGGACCACTCCGCGACTGATCAATTGGGATCAGGCCGAGAAGAAGATCCCGTGGGGCATTCTGCTCCTGTTCGGCGGCGGGTTCGCGATGGCCGATGCCTTCAAGGAGACGGGACTGTCGCAATGGATCGGCCAGTCCTTCGCCAGCCACATGCAGGGAGCCCCGACCTGGGTACTGGTCTTCGGCACCTGCGCCCTGCTGACCCTGATGACCGAGTTCACCTCCAACGTGGCCACCGCCAACACGGTCCTCCCCGTCCTGGGAGCCACAGCTGTGGCTCTCAAAATTGACCCCCGACTCTTACTCATTCCGGCCACGATCTCGGCCAGTTGCGGGTTCATGATGCCGGTGGGGACACCGCCGAATGCGATCGTGATCGGGACGGGCCGCGTGCCGGTGCGGTCGATGATGAAGTATGGGTTGTTTCTGGATCTGGTCGGGATCGTATTTGTGTCGTTGATGAGCCTGTGGCTGCTGGGTCCGATCTTTGGGGTGCAGTCGTCTGGTGCCGTTCCACCCACGAACACTACTCCTGCCCGCTGACCAGAACCTGGCCGACCAGATGGCTGTCGGGGAAGTTGGCCAGGACATACGTATTGCGATGCTCGCGGACTTCGACCGTCACGGACTCGGGTGAGCCATAGGCTCCATGAGCATCCACGGCCTGCAGCTTCAGGGTATGAGTACCGATAGGGGCTTCGATGCGGAGTACCTGAATCGTCTCGGGGAGTAGACCCCAGCAACGAGTGTCGGCGGCTTCGCTGAACTCCCAGGCCATCCCGGCGAGGGTCAACCCAATGTCGAGGGCGGGGTTGGTGTCGGCTTGCAACTTCTCTTTGGCGATATAGATCGACGCCTTCTTGATTGTGCGTCGAGCCACGGCCATGGCCAGGATATCATTGTAGCGGGCCTTGTAGTGGGCCTCAGCCAGTTCGCCGACATCGACCAGTGTGGTGGTAGTGCCGACGGAACTACCGTCGATCTGGGCCTGGACCGACTGAATGCGGTTCGGTCGGCGGACGATCTTGGCCACCTTGACCGGGGCGAGGGTCGGGGGGAGCGTTTGGCTGCCGAGGGCACTGATGATCTGGTCGGCGATGAGCAGCGCGACCTGCGTCGGGATGTCTTCGGAGACTTCCTTGATCGGGCCGCGACCGACCATCGTAAACAGATAGATCGCCCCATGATCCGGGGCACATGCCGAGTCTCCCAGCGCGCGTTCCAGGTCCGCTTCGCCATCTCGGAAATCGGGCACGTACGAGACGACCATCTCGCGGGCCCGCACGACTTCGTTGGCGTCGAGGGCTGACTCTTCATGCAGCATCGCTCGCACATAGGGGCCGAGTGCGACTTGCGGCAGCTCCGGAACAGCGGGCAGTTCCTGGCCCTCGGACGTGTGCTTTTCGAGTTTCTTCCGGCTCTTCTCGGCCAGTTCCTGCTGCTTGGCCCCAATCTGCAAGGCATACGCATGCGCATCGCCGCCATCGGCCATCAGGTTCGACAGAGCCAGAAATGTCCGCACGAGGATCTTCTCGTGGTCCTCACCGGCGTAGGAGATCTTCGTGTCGTCCGTCAGCATTGAAGTGGCGATTTCCTTCGCCGACCGCTCCTCATACTTGTCGAAGTCATCCCGCACATGCCGCAGCAGCTTCTCGGCCTGCTTCGGATGACCGGAACACAACTCGATCATCGCGCGATCGAGGTCGAATACGTCCTCGTCCGACTTGTGCTTGTCTCTCAGCTCCTGAACCTCGGCCCGTGCCGTTTCGAGCTTCCCCGCGTAGAAGTCATTCCGCACCGACACCACGCGGTCGACATGCGAGGCACAGCCGCTCAACACCGCCATGACGACGAGGCCGATCACCCGCCACAGGCCGGGGATGACCGGCAGTCGTGAGACTTCATACGGTGGGGAGGACTGGGATCGCATGAGAGGGAAGGGACTCTAAGTGAGGTCGCTACGTTCGCCAGAACGTGGGTGGCCTGCACACGCATACTTGGAAGCCCGTGGAGCGGGAGTCGGATTATGTTGTTGAGAGTGACAGACAAGCCCCCCACGTTCTGGCGAACGTGGCTACGGGACAACTCCTTAGTAGTGCTTCAGCTTGCTGAGCTTGGACTTGTGATACCCCTTGCGAATCGTGGCGGATTCCTTGTCGTAGTCCCCTGTGTTGGTGTCGACCAGTTCCAGGACCAGTTGATAATCCCGTTGCGAATCGCCATTGCTCTGCGTCGAGAGTGAGGTGATCTTGGCGAACAGCAGGTAGTTGATCGGCTGGCCGACTTGCTCCATCGCGGCGGCAAACATCCGCTGGTTGGCCGGGATGAACAGTTCGTCCGGCTTGAGGCTGCACTCTTTGAGTCCGGCGTCGACGAACCGCTTATTGACGAGCTTGAACTGCTCGGACTGGGCGATCAGCGAGTCGATGTGGTCGTAGATCTGCTCGCGGCTGTCGCCGAGTTCCTCAGCGCTCTTGTTCTCGACGCCCATGAAGCAGACGCGTTTCTTCTCGATCTCGCCGCCTTCGGCGAGTGAGGCGGGGTGGATCTCGGAGCACTGCCGAGCCAGCAGTTGGCCGACCGATTGCTCGATCAGCGGCTTCCAGGTCTCAGCCCCCGCGGTGTGGCTGCCGACCATGTCCTGGTCGTCCTCTTTAAGGACGTGGGCGACCTGTTTTCCACGACATCCGGTCGCTGTCAGCAAAGCGGCCAGAGCGGGGGCGAGGGCGGACTGAACGAGAAAACGTCGACGCAACATGGAGTGGCCTCGTGCCAAAGTGGAAAGGAACGGTGCATCACTCGCTGTCCAGTGTGTCGCCTTTCGCTCCGCGAAAGGACGTGCTTTCGCGGAACGAAAGACGACAGACAGTGGTGCCTCGAACCGAAGCCCCGACGCCACTGATCCCGCAGGAGCAGCCAGCCTCAGAACTTGCGATGTGGACCTCGGATGAGACAGTCGTTGCCTCACCTCAACCGGGAATCCCCAGAGCGGGTCCAATCTCTGGCGATCCATTGAGCGGCAGAAATGGCCGATGTGCGGAGTGCCACCTCCGCCCGATCAGAACTCTCACCGCTTCATCATCCCTTCTTCGACGAACGGACCGGTTTTTCTTCAGCCGAGATCGATGACCTGGCCCGAACTGGCATTTCTACCACGCATGGGAATATCACAGAAAGAGCAGTTCTGGCACTCCCGGTCGCGCAGGTGTTATTGAATCGACTACGCGACATCGGCGAGGGTAGCCAGGTAGGGGGGGGGGGGCAAGCTCGCTTTGGAGCGCATGCCCACCATGCTCGACGCTGTCTGATGGGCGATGGTGGGCCAGCGCTCAATGCGGCCAGTCCCACCCAGCGGGACTGATGGCGTCCGGCACCCAATCCTTCGCAGAAGTCGGTGAGAGTTCTGCGACGGAGATGACTCTCGGTTCGCCGCCGCCGCTCCGCTTCGAAGACTTCGCGTCGCCGCTCAACGGATTTCAGCGTCAGGGCGTGTCACTCTGGCCGGGCAAGTGTGCCCGGCCCACACGGTCACGCGTCTGCTTGCGCCCGTGTCGTAATGGCCAATTCCAGAGCCTTCAGCAGTTGTTCCCGGCGAAAGGGTTTGTAGATCACAGATTGCAGGCCCTGCTGGCGGGCTTTGACGATGGTGTGGTTCGAGTCGTATCCGAACCCCGCCATCAGGATCACCTGCTGCCGCGAGTCGAACTCGCGCAGGCGGCGGAACATCTCGTCCCCCTTGAGGTCTTCCAGCCGGATATCGGCAATGACGACATCATACTTGTGAGTTCGGGCCATCAACAACGCCCCATGCCCGCCCTGGGCCGTCTCGACGATGCAGCCGAACCGGCCCAGCAATTCGTGCCCCGAGCGGCGGATCTCCTTGTCCCCATCGACGATCAGGATTCGCTTGCCCTTCAGGAGGGCATAAGCCTGCGTCTGGCCCAGGCTGTGACCGCTACTGGCCAGAATCTCACCACCGACTTCGAGGATCGATTCCCGGATTTCGCGGACGTGGTCGAGAATCTGCTGCAAGCGTTCCGCGACGCGGGGGTCATCGCTGGTGATCTTTTCCTGAAGCCAGATGGCGTCGTTAAGGATTTCATCCACCGGGTCGGCGACCTTGCACAGAATGCGCGTCGTGTTTTCAGCGACGGTGGTGGCCTGTTCCGCCACGAGCAGTTCCAAGGTGTTCAGGGCTTGTGCCACCTCGCGGCAGAAGAGTTCCAGGAACTGCAGATCGTTGTCCCCAAACGCTCCCGGACGAGTACTCTCGACGTTGAAGGTGCCGAGGATTTCATTCCGCAAGACCAGCGGCACCGTGATCGAGCTGCGGGCTCCGGCAGCTCCCCGGATGTATTTCGCGTCGGCCTGGGTATCGAGGCAGAGATAGCTGCGACCGGTGGCGGCGACGAACCCGGTGACGCCGTTGCCTTCCGGACTGGCGAAGAGTTCGCGCTCCATGGCGGTCTGCTCGAAGCCCACGGCGAGGAGCAGGCTCAGCAGGCCGGTCTCCCGGTCGAGGAGCCGGATCTCGACCGACTCGTAACCCAGGATGTCCTTGGTGTAGTGCAGGATCTTCGATTTCAACAGCTCGATGCGGTCCTCTTCGGAGAGGTCGGTGACCTCGTCGGGCTGGAGGTCGCCGAGTTCCGAACCCGCCCGGTAGATCGCGTCCAGTTTCTGGCGCTGGATGTACTCGGAGGAGGAGTCTCGCACAATCACGATCAAATGCGAGGGCAAATCCTCACCCGCGTCGCACAGCGGGGTCACGTCCAGGGACAAGTAACACTTGTCACCCAAACGCATGATGGTGGAGGCGGGCTGGCCGCTGCCGATGGCCGAGGAGAGCGGATCGAAGTCGGGACCGAGAATGTCATTCGTCGGGAAAGCGTCGAAGAACTTTTCACCGACGATGGTGGTGGACCGCCCCGTGAGAGCCTCCAAGTGACGATTGCCCCACACGATGCGGGTGTCGAGGTCGAGGAGGGCGATCCCCTCGGGAATCTGTTCGAGAAAGCCACCCGCTTCGAGAACCAGCGAAGCCGGACAACGGTCCAGCTGTTGCAGGAGCAAGGCATCGACCGGCTGGGACCGCAGGCGAGCGAGAGCTTCGCCGAGCGAAGCCGCCCGGATAACTTCGCATTCGAAGCCCAGCGGGAAGCGGGATTCCTGGTCTCCGACCACCAACACCGTCGGACGATTCACGTCACACTCCTGCGGAATGACGCAGGCCGGTTTTCGCCCGGGGCCTGCACGTCTGAGAAGATTGTACGTTGGGAAGTGCGTTCGGAGAACCGTTAAGGGGGGAGCGTTAAGGGATGAAGGATGAGCGACAGAAAGAGAAGCAGTGGTCTGTGCGACACAAGCCCACCGGTTGCAACCGGTGGGCTTTCGGACGACCAACCCAAAACGATCCCCCTCCAACAAAAAAACCGCCCCCCTGCGGAGAGTCAGGGGAGCGGTCAAACGGAGAGAACGCGTTGGAAAGAGATTACTCGGGCAGGCCGAGCAGTTCTTCCTCTTCTTCCTGGATGATGATTCGCGGAGTCACCATCATCATCAAGCTGGCGGTTTCACGCCCCACACCGGAGTTGCGGAACAGCCGGCTGATGTAGGGAATCTTGTTCAGGATCGGCACCCCGGCCATGTTGCGACCTTCGCTCAGCGACTTCACGCCACCGAGGAGGACCGTGCCCCCATCGGGGACGCTGACCACGGTGCTGACAAACACCACCGCCACGACCGGAAGCTGAACCGCAGCCGACTGTGCGGCTCCACCGTTCTGGCCCTGCTGCTGGCCACCCTGCTGCCCGCCCTGCTGTCCACCTTGCTGGCCACCCTGACCACCCTGTCCGGCTCCTTGCCCGCCGCTGCCCCCGGCGAAGGAGAAGGTCTGCACATCGGTCACGTTGGAAAAGTTCGGCAGGACCGACAGTCGGACGTAGCGACGGTCGGCGGAGACGACCGGCTGGACTTGCATCGTCACCCCTTCCTGGATGGTGGTGAGCCGCGGCTGGAAGCCGATACTGAAGCCCGATGACACCGGAGTCAATGAGGTCACAAAGATGCGATCCACCCCGCTCCGGACGGTCGCGGCGATCCCGTTGAAGGTCGTGACCTTCGGAGCGAGCATGATGTTCGACCGGCGATCGCCTTGAGCGGCCCGCACGAACAGGAAGGCTTCCACGTCGCTGAGGATCGCCATGCCGAACTGGATCCCGGCCCCCGGATCGAAGTTTCCGAACGAGGGAGCGGCCAGATCGAACGAGCCTTGCCGGAAGGGAACGTCCAGGTCTCCGGCGAATTGCCCCGGAGCACTCATCCCCACCACCGTGCGGCCCGGCCAGCGATCCCGACCGACGATGTTGATTCGCGGTCCGGGAGCAAATGGTCCCACGGCACCGAGGTTGCCACCCGCCTGGGCGGCCTGCTGGCCACCCTGCTGTCCACCCCCCTGGGCAGCGGCTTGACCCGCCCCCCCGGCGGAGCCGTTGACCGGGTCCACGGACCCGAAGGGAGCCAGATTGTTGAAGTTATTGTTGACCCTGGGGCCACCAATCGAGTCTTGCACGTTGAAGTCGAAGTCGACTCCGATCTGCTCGAAGAACCGGTCGCTGACCGTGATGTAGCGGACTTCGATCGTGACTTGCAGATCCTGCAACCGCCGGAGTTGACTTAACAGATCGGAGATTTCCTGATGGACTCGCTGGGTCTGGCGGACGACGAGGCTGAGGGTACTCTCGTGATTCGAGATCGAGGCCTGGCCTCCGTTCTCTTCCCACGAATCAGGATCGACAGTCGTCATGATCAAGTCGGACAGAGCGCGGAAGTCGTGGGCACTGATGCCCGGCTGGTTGTCGATCCCCGGCAGCGAGGAATCGGTCGGCAGCAGCGAATTCCCAGCCCCAGGCACCTGTGCCATCCCTCCAAAGCCGGGCACGGAGAACTGTCCACCCAGCGATTGGGCGACAGCCGTTTGAGGGGCTCGGGAGGTCAGCGGCATGATCAGGTCGGCCACCTGATACACCACCGGCTTCATTTCACCCTGACGGCGATTCTTGCTGGTAATCATCAGCACTTCGTTCTCGACGATGTAGTCGAGGTGCAGTTGCTCCAGCATCAGGTTCAGGGCACTTTCCAGGCGGATGCCATCCACGCTGATGGTGACGGGCGTGCTCTCGGTGTTGCCTTCTTCGTTGAGGCCCTCGGAGTCGAGGCTGATCCCGATTCCCTGGGAGTCGGCGATGTGAGCCAGCACTTCCTTGAGCGGCATGTTGTCGAAGTGCAGGGAGACCGGAGTCTTCAGAGCGGAATAGACCCGTTCTTCGACCGGGCTGTGTTCCCGATTGTCGACGGGAGTTCCCTTGCGATTCTTCTTGATGTCGTTCCAGTCCTTGGCCGTGGCCACCGAGTCGCCGTTGGCGAGTGGATTGATCAGATCATCTTCCACATCCTGCAACGTGTCGTAGAAGCTCTTTTCCTTGTCGGACTTGAGGCGTTCGATCTGGTCTGTTCGCATCGCGAACTGAGACTTCAGTTCCATCTGCACCACGACCGCGTTGTTCGGATCGAGTTCCTTGGCCTGCTTGGCGACGGCGTGTGCCTCGGCGAATCGACGCTGTTGTTCGAGGTCATTGAACTTCTCGACGAGGACTGCCATTTCCTGATCGACGCGGACGCGGGTCTGGATTTCCCGCTCGACCAGATCACGAGTCTCGGCGTTCTTCCGCTCCAACTCGATCACCGGTGCGTGTTGCTTCATGTAGGTCTCGACACCGGACAGCGAGCTGCGGACCGATCCCGCCAGTGGCTCGACTTGTTCGGGGGCGAACCCGCTGGCTTCAATTGCGGCCAGTTGACCTTGGAGGAGTGCCTGGGCTTCTTCCGGCTTCCGCTCTCTCAAGCGTTCCGCCCGGAAGACCGCATTCAGCGTCTCCGTCCGCAGCTTGTCAAACTTGGCTTCGTACTGCTGTGAGACGGCATCGAGATGGCTCGGATCGGCGGCATCCGCCCCCGCTCCGTCCGCGACTTGTTCGCCGCTCGTCTGCTGAATCTTGTTGTTGCGAGGAGCCAACTCACGCAGCTTGTCTTGCAACTGTTGCTGGCGGTAGCCGTCGAGCTTCTCTCCGGATTGGAAAGCTGCCAGGAAGGCGTCGTAGGCGTGTCGGCGATCACCCTGTCGAAGGGCATCAATGCCCTGGTTGTACAGTTCCAGAGCGGAGCCTTCGGCGATCACGGGAGACTGGTCGAAGCCGGTCTCGGCGGCCATGACACCGGTCGCAGAGGACGCGGCAGCGGCCACGGGAGTTCCGCTCGACCGATTGATCTCAGCCAGCATCAACTCCGGAGTGTCCTCGAACAGGTCGTAGGTCACGTTGTAATCAGCGGCGGCCTGGGCCTTGGCCCGGGCCACATCGGCGTTGCCCGCGGCGAGAGCGGAACGAGCTTCTTCGATCAGGGCGATCGCCGCCGCCTTCTGGTCTTCGATACTCAGGGGCGATTCACTGGCTGCGACCGTCTTGTTCGGCTGGCTGGCGACGAGTCGCTCCAAGTCCTCGCGAACCATTTCGGGACGGTCATCGAAGGTGCCATAGGCGACATCCAACTGCTCCGCCTGGGCGACCAGTTGAGTGGCCTTTTGGATCTCTCCGGTCTTCAGTGACCGACGAGCCTGGGCGATGAACTGATCTGCCTGGTCCTTCTTGCTGGTGTCCAGAACCGGCTTGCCGCCCGCCTTCTGGGTGGCCGCGATCGAAGCCCGGGATTCCGCAGCGCGGATTTCCTGAAGGACGAGGTCGGGACGATCGTCGAAGATGGCGTAAGCGACATCGAGTTCCGCCGCAGCCGTGGCTTTTTCCTTGGCGACCTGCAGGTTGCCCGCGTGGAGTGCCTGCTGGGCTTCTCGGAGCAGGCGGAGTGCCGCGTCGTGGCTCGCCTGACCGGCCTGGCGGTTGGCTTCCGAGGTGGCCTTCTTGCGGTTGCCGGTGATCACCACCGACTTGGTTCGCCGTTCGATTTCGGCCAGGAGATGCTCGGGACGCTCCGCCAACAAGTCATAAGTGACATCCAGCTTCTGGGCTTCCATGGCAAAGGCGCGGGCCTCTTCCAGTTGACCCTTCGTCAGGCATTCCTTGGAGAGAGCAATGAGTTCCTCGGCCTGAGCCGGCAGGTCGAGGTCGCCTTGTGGTGCGGACGGTTCGGTCGGTGTGGCAGTGGCCGGAGCCGGAGCCGGAGCTTCGGATTCCGTCCAGCTGGGCTTGGTGGGCCGTTGTGCGGCGGTGAATGTCTCGGAAGGTCCGTCGGGACTGGCTGCCTGCTGGCGATCCAGATCGGCGAGGACATGTTCGGGACGGATGTCGAAGTTCCCGTACTCGACCTCGGTGCCACTGGCCAGTTCGACCTTCTGACGAGCCGAATCGAGATCGCCTCGGCGGACATCTTCGCGAGCTTCGGTGAGGAGGGCTTGGACATAAGCGTGCGGGTCATTGGTGGCCGAGGCCTGTTCGACGCCGTCCTGGGGGGCAGTCTCGGTCTGGGCGAACTGCACGCCCGAGGCCGGACCCTGGATCAGGGCCAGCAGCGCGGTCGGCGTCTGCTCGTTAGGCTTGAATGTCACCTTGTGATGCCGGGCCAACTGCTCAGCCTGGCTGGCATGCAGTGTGGCTTTGTCGCTGTCTCCAGTACGGAGAGCGAGGCGAGCCTTCCGCATTTCGTCTTCGACTTGGCGGCGATTCGCGTCGGAGGACTTGGCCGACTTCGAGGCGGGAGCCCCCGAGAGCGAACCGGCCTTGTAGCGCTCGAACGGATTCTGTTCGGGCACAGTTTCCTGAGCATTGGTCTGGCTGTTAATCCAGACGCTGGCCGCCACCAGACCGCCGCAGGCGATCAGGCCGAAGAAACGCTTGAGGGTCCGCCCCATCGTGGGAGCGGGGTTCGCGTTTCGGGAAGGAGAAGTTTTTCGCGCCATAGAAGCACCAGCCTGGAGTTCCGGGGTTGGAGGCGATCCGGGAGGACGACTCGTTCGAGTCAGGATTTCGCAAGAGCGATTCCGTGGGGGGCACGGATTCGGCGGGGGAGAAATCCTGTTCGTTCGGAGTCAGTTCCGATCTGAATTGGTGAAAGGAGACCGAGGTGTGACCGATCGAAGGTGACCATGTACCGGATACTTTTCCGAAGGGTCAAGATGGCTCATGGAAAAATCCGGGGCACCTGCAGAATTCCGCCGATCGCCGTTTGGGATTCGGCCAGACCTGCCGAAAACGGCATGTTCTGGACACTTCTCGCTGAATTCGACAGCACTTCTCAAGGACTTGCTGAATCCAAGTCGGCCTGAGCACAATGTGTCCGAACGGATCGTCTTTTTCATCCGCGGTCCGGCTTTGCCATCCGTGGTCAGAAGATGACTGACCGCGGATGGAGAGCGACTCGCGTGGGTTTTGATTCACGCCTGGGAATCGACTGGCGGGACTCCTGTCGGCTTCGGCACCGAGTGTGATTTTCTGGCCTCATATCGGGGACGTGTCGTGCTTGCCCTCCACCAGCACTCTCCGTAACCTGCCCTTGCGAACGGCAGTCCGCCACACTTCGGACTGCTCGCTGTTCTGGCTTCGAACGCCATCCCGTGGAATAATCCGACGGACCAAGCATGCAGCTGCACGGAGTGGAGATCGTCGACACGTTTGCTGAAGCGTTCTCGATGTCGGGGACGCGATTGATCGTGACCGCCGTTTCGGAACGCTGGGCGATCGTGGCCGCGAATGAATTCTGTGGCAACGCGACCAGCGTGATCGGCTGCGATGTGGAGGCCTCGATCGAACGCATCCTCCCCCCTGAGGCGACGCCAGACGGCAGGCCCGGAGCGACGGTCCTGGCGTTTGCCTTCAGCCGCGAGGCGCTGTCGACAGCCGTCTCGAACCGCATCGGGCAGTGCATCCTGACCTGCCCCACGACGGCTTGCTTCAATGGCGTGGTCGAGTGCCCCAAGGAAAAGCGGATCGCGGTGGGCGGCAATTTGCGGTTCTTTGGCGACGGGTTCCAGTCCTCCAAGAAGGTCGGCGATCAACGGATGTGGCGGATGCCGACAATGGACGGTGAGTTCGTCTGCGATGACAAGTTCGGCACGTTCACCGGCGTCGCGGGCGGTAATTTATTGCTCTGTGGAGAGACACAAGCCGCCGCATTGGCTGCGGCGGATGCGGCCAGCGAGGCGATGTGCGCTGTGCCGGGAGTCATCCTCCCGTTTCCCGGCGGGATTGTGCGTTCGGGGAGCAAGGTCGGCTCGATCTATAAGAAGCTCAAGGCCAGCACGAACGAAGCATACTGTGCCACGCTGAGGCCACTCGCCAAAACCGAACTCCCCCAAGGAGCGAATGCGGTCTACGAACTGGTCGTGGACGGGGAGACCTTTGAGTTGGTGAAGACCGCCATGCGCGCCGGTCTGCATGCCGCTTGCCGCGTACCGGGCCTGCTGCAAGTCACCGCCGGAAACTACGGCGGCAAGCTCGGGAAGCACCATTTTCATCTGCGTGACTTGATCGACTGACTACTGATGTCGGAGCAGCACTGCCACGTGTGGACTCCCCGATGGATGAGGGAGGCGTCGCCCGCCCCGGTGGCGGTGCCAGAGAATACGGCAGGGGCGGCATTCGCCCAGTGGCGAATGCCGCGAATGCATCCCTCCCGGTCCAGCGAGTGCGAACCGGCGTATTCTTGGTCATACTGACGGCCCGCTGTCGATGATTCATTGAGAACCGATTCATGGGCCTCACGGGCCAGCAGATTTCAACCACACGAGCCACCTCCATGAAGATCACTGACATTCGATGTGCCGGGTTGCGGGGGGCGACTCCGGAGGGGGGCTGGAGCAATGAACTGCGGCCGGAGGATTGTGTTCACACGCTGATCGCGGTGCATACTGATGAGGGAGCCGTCGGTCTGGGGAGCGTGTTTACGAACGATGCACTGGTCCGGGCGTCGCTGGCCGTACTCGAGCCGCTGTATCGCGGGGAGAACGCGCTGGAGCCGGAGCGGGTCAGCGAGAAGCTGCACCAGCACATGTTCTGGCTGGGACGCGGCGGGGCGATCACGCATGCCATTAGCGGGATCGATATCGCGTTGTGGGATCTGCTGGGTAAGGCGACCGGGCAACCCGTGGGGCGGCTGCTCGGCGGGCGGTATCGCGAGCGGGTCCAGCCGTACGCTTCACTCCTGATGGATGAGCCGGAGAAGTTGCGGGACCATCTGCTGGCCGTGAAGGCGCAGGGGTTTCGGGCCTTCAAGATCGGCTGGGGGCCATTCGGTCGTCGCAACGCTGCGACTGATGAGGCCATCGTGCGGACAGCTCGCGAAGCGGTCGGTCCCGACTCGAAACTGATGGTCGATGCGGGAGGGAGCGATGCGTATTGGACAAACGGGTACAAGTGGGCGCTCAATGCCGCGCGGATGCTGGCGGACTACAACGTCGTCTGGTTCGAGGAAGCCCTCTCCCCCGATGCCCTCGAAGATTACGTCAAACTGCGAGAGCATTCCCCGGTGCCGATCGCGGGCGGCGAAGTGCTTACGCGGCGGCAAGCCTTCCAGCCGTGGCTCGCGGCCCGCGCCTTCGATATCGTGCAGCCCGATGTCACCAAAGTCGGCGGCATCAGCGAGGAGCGCCGCATCGGCTGGATGGCCCAGGAGTACGGCGTGCGGTTCATCCCGCACGGCTGGAACACCGCCGTCGGACTGGCCGCCGATCTGCAACTGGCTTCGGCCTTTCCGGGGACCGACCTCGTGGAGTACCTCACCGGATCGCCGTTCATCGACGACATCACCGTGGGCGGCTGGCCACTCGATGGCGATGGGATGCTGGCGATTCCCACGACCCCCGGGCTGGGTTTGGAGCTGGACCTGGAGGCCGTGCGGAAGTACAGCGGCGTGTCGGATTTGATTTGAGGACGCAACTCGATTGCGGAGCGATCCGCTTCGAAGACTTCGCATCGCGTCTTACACGCAATACCGTTCAACTAGGTGTTAATTCCCAGTCTCCTGCTCCCTTGTGACGGGTCACGTTCCGAGGCGAGCCAGGAGGGCGTGGCGATGCGTGAGCAGGGACGCTCGACATTTTCGGTGGATGAGTCTGGGGGGTGCTTGGATCGGTGGGCGGGTTGCACGAGGGCGAACAGACGCTGGAGCGGCAATTGTTCGACCCCATTCCGGCTGTGGCGCTGCTCACGCAGGACCGGGGATTCTTCTGTGAGGAGGTGTCAGAAGGGAAATAAAGGTGTCAGGAACCTTTGTGTTGACATCAGTGGAAGGGAAATAAAGGTGTCAGGAACCTTTGTGTTGACATCAGTGGACCGAGGGAGACGGATATGGTTCCTGACACCTTTGTTCACCCCCCAGTCCGTCGTTGAGAAGACTCGACGGACTGGAAGTCCGTCGTACAGCGAGGTAGGTCAGGCTGTGCCTGATCGTTCTTTGGACTTGCGACTATCCTTTTGCTGGCGAAGAGTCAGGCACAGCCTGACCTACCAGGACTTGTGCCATGGCACACCGGTAGGCTCCCAAGCGAGCCAACCGGTGCCACCCCGCGACAGTGCCATTCGTTCCTGACACCTTTGTTCCCCCCTCGCGAATATGGTTCCTGACACCTTTGTTTTCCCCCGCGGTCTCGGAGACGGCCTTAATTCATCGCGGTATAGCGCAGATGCCGACGGACAGCGTGGCCCTGGCGGACTCGGCATTCGGGATCTTTACGGTGGCGTATGCGGCGCATCAGGCGGGACACAAGCATGTGCTGCGGGTGACTCCGGTGCGGTTC
>JAYTWO010000103.1:0-3160 GCA_043743415.1 Planctomycetota bacterium | reverse complement strand
GGCGACCCAGCGGACTTGCTCAATCGGGAACTGTTTGGCGAGTTCGGTGATCGAGTCCTCGCGGTCGACCAGACCCTCCAGGATCGCGTCGAGGACGGGGTACGGGGGGAGCGTGTCCTGGTCGAATTGGTTGGGGGCGAGTTCGGCACTGGGGGCCTTGTCGATCGTGCTGTTGGGAATCACCTCGCGCTTCTCGACGGTCGAGTTGATGTACCGGGCGAGGGCGTACACGTCTTTCTTGTAGAGGTCGGACAGTACCGCGAAGCCGCCGCACATGTCGCCGTAAAGCGTGCAGTACCCGACTGCCAGTTCGCTCTTGTTCCCGGTGGCGAGGGCGATCCAGCCTCGTCGGTTGCTGCGGGTCATCACGATCGCCCCACGAATTCTCGCTTGCAGGTTCTGGTCGGCCAGGCCCGCGGGCTGGCTGGCGAGGTCGTCGCCCACGACCGGTAACCCTTCGTAGGCTCGGTGGGCGTCGTCGATCGGGATCAGTTGGCCATCGACGCCGAGGGCTTTCACCAAGGCCCACGCGTCGTTGATCGAGTGCGGGCTGCTGTAGCGGCTGGGCATGAGCAGCCCGTGGACGTGCTGCGGTCCGACCGCTCGGGCGGCGATGTAGCAGGCGACGGCGCTGTCAATCCCTCCCGAGAGACCGAGCACGCAATCGGTGAACCCGCAGCGCCGCATGTAGTCCCTCAGCCCGAGGACCAAAGCCTCCAGCAGTTGATGCTCGCGCGGCGGGTCACGCGGTTCGAGGACCGGCGGGAGGGCGTCGAGGTCGACAATATCGAGGTCGGTGCGGAACCCGGCGGATTGGTGGCGGATCTGGCCCTGGCCGTCCATCACGAAGCTGTGGCCGTCGAAGACGATGTCGTCCTGGCCACCGATCTGGTTGACGAAGACGAAGGGGAGGCCGGTGGCTTGGGCGTGGGCGGCGATGATGCCGCGTCGGCGGGCGGGCTTGTGTCCCTCGAACGGGCTGGCGGAGAGGTTGATGAGTACGTCGGCTCCCAACCGGGCCAGTTCGCGAACCGGGTCAACGAAGTGCTCTTCCGGGATGTGGTAGAACGTCTCGGGCTGGCCCCACCAGGCGTCCTCACAGATGTGGATGCCAAGTTTGCGGCCCTGGAACTCGATGGGGTGGAGTTGCTCGGGACGTTGTGGCCGGAAATACCGGCGTTCATCGAACACGTCGTAATTGGGTAGGAGGGTTTTGTGGACGCGGGTCACGACTTTCCCTTCGGCCAGCAGCGAGGCCGAATTGTGGAGCGAGCCATGCTCGCCCGCTGACGGATGACCGACCAGAATGGCCGCTTTGCCGACGGTCAGCCCAGCCAGTTGCTGCACTGCCGATTCGCAATTGCCTAGGAAACCATCACGCAGCAGGAGGTCTTTGGGAGGGTACCCACTAATCGCTAACTCAGGCAGGATAACCAGTTGCGCATCGTTACAGGAGGCTCCTCGGTGAGCCTGCTCAATCAACTGGCAGTTGCCGCGAAGGTCGCCGATCGTGGGGTTGATCTGGCCGAGTGCAATTCTCATGGAACAGCCTGTGTCGCCGGAATGACTGGGAAGGGTGGCGAAATCGGACGTTGAGGCCACATTGCGGGACTCAAAACCGAAAGAAAGATTTTGGAGAACCTTGACAGTCCGGCTGGGGTCGATACCTTACCTACCCGCTGGCCCCATCGTCTAGTGGCCTAGGACACAGGATTTTCAGTCCTGTTACTGGGGTTCGAATCCCCATGGGGTCATCTGAGAACGCCACACCGATCCATCGGTGTGGCGTTTTTCTTTGGTATTGGCTGGAAAATCGGGATTCCGGTCGCGTTGTTCCGGCTCTCGTATTCCGCTTCACTTCCCCCTTCGCTGGTGTCGAAAAAAACTCGGCAGGGGATTTGGGAACTGAGTTGGGAAGGCGGCAGACGTGGACGGCGACAATTCCTGGCGGGAAATGTTTGAGAACTGGCCCAAGACCTTCCCCAAGGTCGGCGTGCTGATCCCCTCTTTCGGGGAGCCGGTGGCGTTCAACGACTTTCGAATCAACGAGGGGATTCTGCTCGTCCAGCGGGAACGGCCCGACACCATCGGGGCCCGCAAACTGATGATTAGCTTCACGGCGATTCTGGCCCTGAAGATCGTCGATGTGGAGCCGCTGGATCACTACGAAGTGATGGGGTTTCATGCCTGACCCCATCCGTAACCACGTTCGCCAGAACGTGGGCCGCTCGAAAAGACTTCCGAAGTCTTCTGAGACTTCGGAAGTCTAGCTGAGGGCGTGTGGCTTTACGCTAGCCCGCCGCTGTGTGCCCAAAAAACGCGCAGCTCGTTTTTCGGGCACAATCGTTCTTGTAGAATTTACTAGACGAGTCGAAGATCGGCTGTTATCATTCCGATGTCGTGGCTGAATTGATTCAACTGGACTCTCTCACGGTTGAGGGGGGGGCTGCGTACAATCTCAGGAAGGAGGCGGTCATGTTGGTATTGTCCAGGAAGGCAGGCGAGCGGATCCTCATTGGGGAGGATGTGGTCATCAACATCGTCCGCATCGGTCCGAATACCGTCAAAATCGGGATTGAAGCCCCGAAAAGCGTGAATATCATTCGCGAAGAGCTGTGCGAGACCGTGGGGGCATTGCCCGAGTCGGGGTTTGAGACGAACAAGCCCAAGTAAGGCGTTTCAGACAAAACGCCGCCCTGCTTGTCGGGGGGGGGTCAAGCGTTTGTGCGCTACTCGACCTTTGATTGTATTTTATAGCGAATAGGCGCGAGAACCGCCGGGGCCAGCCCGGTGGCTGGCTTTGTCGGACACGTCAAGTAACGATTGGCTGCTGACTGCCCCAGCGCGGCGTAGCCGCAACCAAAGGGGAAGTCAGCGGTCAGCGGTCAGCCAGAAACCTCACGCCGTCGGGCGACCTCTGCACCCTGAAGGGGTGGCCCATCACAGCCCAGGGTCGCGACCGCAGGGAGCACACCCTGAGTCAACGGGCCTCGCGAGAATGAACCCTGAAAGGGTTCCACACCGAACCGCGCGAGCCGTGCCGAACGGGTGGACAACCCCTTTCAGGGTTGGCGTGCTCCGGCCAGCTTTCCCAGGGTGCGCTCCTGCGTCGCGACCCTGGGCTGGGGTGGACAACCCCTGCGGGGTACAGATTGTTTGC
>JAYTWO010000102.1:0-2866 GCA_043743415.1 Planctomycetota bacterium | reverse complement strand
GATACAGGACCGTGAGCGCATGGAGTTGGAATTGAAGGAACTGCGTCAGCGTCTGGAATCGCTCAACCCGACTGTTTGAAGACTGGCGATGTGATCGAGACGCCGCCGTGGTCGGCTGGGTGAAGCAGGAACCGCACGCCACGATATCAGTCCCACTGGCCACCGCGACGCCCTCCGACCAGCCCGCCATCGGCGAACGCCTCCCCGATGCTCCGCTGCACAGAGCCTTTGCGTCGCAGCTAAACGGGGTCGTGTTCTTGTACGGAGCGAGGGAATACCGGAACATCTGCCAAGCTGAACGCTCGTCACTCGCCCCCGCCCTCCCGAGGAATCCCCCCAATGCCCGCACTGCAAGTTCGCCAGATTGATCACGTCACATTCGTGGTCCGCGACCTCGAACTCTCGCGGGCGTTCTATGCCGATCTACTCGGCATGACCGAAGTATCGCGTCCGGGCTTCCAGTTTCCGGGGCTGTGGTTTCAGGCGGGCAGTACACAAATCCACTTGATCCTCGAAAGCCCAGACTCCGGCCCGGCCACCGTCTTCATCCCCGAGAAGTGCTCCATCAGCCGCACCCGGCATGTCGCCTTTGAGGTCGCCAGCGCCGCCGAAGCCGTCCGCATCCTCGGTGAACAGCACGTCGAGATCGTCGCCGGTCCCAAGGCCCGCCCCGATGGCCCGACCCAGCTGTACATTTTCGACCCCGACCGGAATCTGGTGGAGCTGTTTTCCGTGGGTCTGTGAGCCCAGGGCTTCCAATGTGTGAAAAACCACGAATTCCCAGCGTTTCCGGCAGTCTCGGAGGCAGAAAATGAACCACCGAATACACGGAATAGAACAAGGAGGAAATCGTTCGGAAGGAGGTGACTAGGGGAGTGACATCTTCCGAAAGACAGGCTTTCGCCTCCACATCGAGACTCTCGACAGCCGCTGCATTTCCTTTTTTTCCGTGTGTTCCGTACGACTAATCCGCGATTTGTTGTCACGCTGCGCAAATTTCATGCGGCTGGGGTGAGGCTTTTCGCGGTGGCTTGGCGGGCGGGCCAGCGCCCCGTAGGACGGGCACATTGGCCCGTCCCCGCTGTGTCTGACCCGCCAGAGCGAGTCCACATGGGCAGCCAATCGGCACCGGCCCATGTCACTCGCTCTCGACGCGAGAACGTCGCTCGGGACGGGCAAATGTGCCCGTCCTACGGTGGTGGGCGAAGCCCACTCCGTGGTTCCGTGGTTCCGTGTGTTCAACGTTCTGGTCTTGGGAAGGACAACCCTACGATGCGAAAGGCTGATTTCAAGACACTGGAACATTGAGTTGGCGAAGGGGACTCCGTGGTGTTGCATCTGAGAAGCTCTGGGCCTTGAGCCGCCACCGACACGCGACGATTTTTGCTGATCGTAGCGATTGAGTCTGGTGAGGTTCGCCTGGGATTCGTTATCCTCGCCGTCGTGATCCCGCGTGCAGGGACGGAGCGTGGCATGCTTGTCCCGTAGGATCGATTGATCTGGTCTGACTGAAAAGGCTTTGCCTCATGTCCGAATTGTCCAAGAAGATGGTGATTGGTTCGATGGTCGCAGCGGGCATCGTGGCCTTGATGGCGATCGCCGATCTGGCCACTGGGCTGCCGTTTTCCGGAGCTCTGACCAAGACGATGGACATCATGTTCATCCTCTGTGCGGGCATCCTGGGGTACTTGTGCTGGACCGTCATGAAGGATGCGAAGTAACTCGCTTTCGCTGCGAACGTTGTCCACGCTGAAAAGCCCATGGGTTGCAACCCATGGGCTTGGTCGTTCACTTTCGCAAGAGATTTCCCGCAGTCCCAAGCTCCGCTCGGGACCGCATATCCGCGAAGCTCCGCTTCGCCCGCAGGCCAGACAACTCTGACTGGCAAAGCACGCTCCGCTGCGCAGAGACTTCGCGTCGCAGCGAAACGGTGGATCGCGCTCACTTCGGCAGTGGCCGTCCGGCCAGGATTTGAGCGATGTGCATCGTCTTGAGCGGCTTCTTCTGACGCGAGATCAGCCCCTGCATGTGCATCAGGCAGGACATGTCGCCAGCGACCATCACCTCGGCCCCGGCTTGTTCGTGGTCGTGGATGCGGTCGTTGCCCATCATGCAGGAGACGGCCTCCTCGGCGATGGCAAATGTCCCGCCGAACCCGCAGCACTCATCGTTTCGCTGGAGGGGCACGAGGGTCAGACCCTCGACCAGTTGCAGCAACTGGCGGGCCTTGTTGAAGTCCGGCTCCATCCGCTCCGAGGGACGCCCGAGGCCCAACTCGCGCAGCCCGTGGCAACTGTTGTGCAGGCCGACCCGGTGCGGGAATTTGACATCGAGGCGATCGAGCTTCACCACATCGGTCAGGAACTGACACAGCTCGAACGTCTTGGCCTTGAGTTCCGTGAACCCCGGCTGGCCTTCCAGCAGGTGGTCGTAATGGTGCGTGACCATCGCCGTGCAACTGCCGCTGGGGCAGACGACGTACTCATACGGGGCGTAGATATTCAGGAACGACTCCGCCAGCGGGCGAGCGTCCTCCCAGCAGCCGGTGTTGGCCATCGGCTGGCCGCAACAGGCTTGGCCGTCCGGGAACTCAACCGTGCAGCCCGCCTGCTCCAACAACTCCACGGTGGCCAGCCCCACATCCGGGTAGAACTGGTCGATGTAACACGGGATGAACAGGCCGATTTTCATGGTGAGAGGAGTGTAGCAGGGAATGAGATGCTGTCAGCTATCAGCCGACCGCTTTCGGTCAGGCGAGCGGCAGGCGTCACGGCCTGTTGCTTTAATCGCCAAACTTTTTACCATTCCGCCTGTTGTGGGACCAGCGGGGAGGGATCGGTGATGGATTATTGGTCGGGGGCACCGG
>JAYTWO010000101.1:0-5251 GCA_043743415.1 Planctomycetota bacterium | reverse complement strand
CAGCAGCCAACGATCAAGAAGATGACTTGAACATCATCACGACCCGCAACGGGTTCGGCTACCGCGCTGACGTTGCCGCGAACAACACCGGAGCTGCGGCCAACATTAACAAGCTGCCACCCGTGGGCACCCGCGTCGGCGTGGACCAGAAGGGCATCATTGAGCAGCGAACGGATGTCGACTTCTACCGCCTGAATGTGGGAACTGGATTGGTCTCCCTGAATATCAATGGGGCGATCGTCGGCAGTAATCTCGACATTCTGGCGGAGGTCTATGACAGCTCGGGGAATCTGGTCGCCACATCCAATCCGATCGACCTCATCACGGCATCGGTCAGCTTCACAGCCACGCTGGGAGCCTACTACATCAAGATCGATGGTGTGGGTATGGGAGATCCGCTGGGCATCGGATATACCGACTACGGCAGCTTGGGTCAGTACCGTATTACCGGGGACTACACCAATCCGGACAACAGCCCACCCATTCTCAATGACCAATCTCTCGCAGCAGTCAAAGAAGGGAGTCCCACCGGCACAGTCGTGGGCACAGTGGTCGCCACAGATCCGGATGCCAATCAGGTGCTGCTGTATGCCATCATCGGAGGCAATGCGGGCACTCCGTTCGCCATCAATCCCACCACCGGGCAGATCACCGTGGCCAATACGGCGGCTCTCGATTGGGAGGTCACACAAGTCTACAATCTGACCGTGCAGGTGACTGACAATGGCGTGCCAGTTCGATCCGACACCGGCATTGTCACCATCGGCGTGCTGGATGTCACCACGTTCACATTCAACAATGGAATCCTCACGGTGAAGGGGACGCACCTCAACGACCAGATCAACGTTCAGAATGCGGGCGGGATCATCAAGATCAACGATGGATTGAGCCTGATTAACACTCAGATCCCCTCCACGGCGATCACGCAAATCTATCTCATCGGTCTGGCGGGCAATGACGGGTTGCGGCTCGACAGTACACTGGGTACGGGGTATGTCAGCACGATCTCCGGTGGAGCGGGGGATGATGTCTTGGTCAGCAGCTTGGGCCAGGACACCCTCGACGGGGGAGCGGACAAGGACGAGGTGTCGTACATCCAAGCGGTGTCGGCTGTGACCGTCAGCTTACTCATCGCCGGGTCGCAGAACACTGGCGGAGCAGGACCGGATACGCTGACCTCCATTGAAAATCTGACGGGGTCCAACTTCGGGGACATGCTGACCGGCAACACTGGAAACAATGTTCTGGTGGGTGGGTTGGGCAACGACACGCTGAACGGTGGACTGGGTGACGACACGCTCGACGGTGGGCAGGGAGCGGACTCGCTCTTCGGCGGCGACAACAACGACCTGCTGATCTTCGATACGGCAGATACCACGGTGAGCGGGGCGGCGGGTACCGATACCGCCAAGCTTGTCAATCCGACGTTGGCGGTCAATTTCAGCCCGGTTCCGGGGCAGATCGAGATCATGGATGCGTCTGCCTCGACGTTCAACAACACGTTCGATGCCACCGGAGCGGCCTGGAACGTGAAAATGATCGGTGGAACCGGAATAGACACTCTCATTGGTGGAAACGGGAACGACACTCTGGAGGGTGGCGGCGGGAACGATGTCATTGATGGCGGACCTGGGGCCGATGCACTCAACGGGGGTCACGGGGACGACCTGTTGAAGTTCAATAACTCGGATACCAGTGTCATCGGTGGACCGGGCAAGGATACCGCCGTGGTCAGTGGGGCGACGGGAGCGGTGAACCTCAATCTCACTCTGGGACAAATCGAAGTCGCCGATGCCAAGTTGTCGACCTTTAACAACATCCTGAACGCCGCCGACGCTCCCTGGAGCGTGACGATCACGGGGGGCAGCGGCGGCGATGTCATCCTCGGTGGGAAGTCGGTCGACTTCCTCTCCGGTGGTGGCGGCAACGACACCATCACCGGAGGACTCGGCAATGACACCCTGGAGGGCGGTGCTGGGGCCGATGCTCTCGACGGCGGAGAAGGCAACGACCTGCTCTACTTCGACAGCCTCGACACCGCGGTCATCGGTGGCAACGGTACGGACACCGCCAATCTCGTCGTAGCGACCGGCGGGATCAATCTGAACCTGCTGACCTCGAAGCTGGAAACGGTCAACGCGGAGAAGTCGACCTTTGCCAACACGTTCGACGCCACCGGCGCGACGTGGATCGTGAATGTCACGGGCGGCAAGGGGGCTGATTCGATGTTCGGGGGCAATCTGAACGACAAGCTCTTTGGCGGAGCCGGAAACGATACGATCCTCGGGAACCTCGGCAACGATGTTCTCGATGGCGGAGCCGGGATCGACACCGTGAGCTATGCCACTGCCACCTCGCGAGTGGAAGTCAATCTGGCCACGAATCGTGCGACCGGCGGAGCAGGCACCGACTCACTGCTGGGCTTTGAGAACGCGACTGGATCGGCGTTCAATGACAAGCTCGTCGGGAACTCCGGGGCGAATGTCCTTCGCGGCGGTGCCGGGATCGACGACATCCTCGGGGGCGGCGGGACCGACTCGATCATCCAGGACTGAGACCAGCCCGGTAGCCAAGTAGGGTGGGACAAGCCTGCTTTGAGGCGCAGGCTCACCAGGCCACATCGCACATGGTGGGCCTGCGCTCCAAAGCGAGCTTGTCCCACCCTACAGTGCTACTTGGCAGCCGTGTGCCAATACATGTTCGGGCGTAGCGGGTGAAACAGACCGACCGTGTTCCAGGGTTGGGTCAGGTGCTGGACACTGAGAAACCATGCCTCGACTGACTCGCTCCCCTGGGGGCAGGTCGTGTGGACCCTGTTGACGACCTGCCGAAACTCTTTGTCCTCAGCCAGTAGGAAGGCACTGCCCTCCCCTCTTCTCCGGCGGGCCTCAAACGTTGTCG
The DNA here is from genome assembly GCA_043743415.1 of Planctomycetota bacterium. GTDB lineage: Bacteria > Planctomycetota > Planctomycetia > Planctomycetales > Planctomycetaceae > TH-plancto1. The sequence continues at coordinate 2,350 of JAYTWO010000101.1, read as the reverse complement.
CGGCGGCGAAGTACAGCATGCTGGCCGCGTGGAGCAGTCGCGGGTCGCGGCCCATCGCCTGGTAGGCGAGCGACACGAACTGGTCGATGAGCGTGACCTCGCTCTTCAGGCGGTGTGAGTATCTTTCCAGTGCCGCAGCTCGTTCCACCGGCGATCCGCTCTCACTCAGGATCGCCGCCAGGCTCTCCACCCCCAGCAACGACTGCGCGATCCCCGTGCTGTAGAACGGGTCGATGAACCCGGCGGTATGGGGCAACAACGCCCAGTTTGCTCCGGCCGCCCGCGACACCAGACGCTGCAAACGTCCCGTTCTCGCCAGGGGTTTCTCGGTGGAGAAGGGCAGCGCAGGCCGGGCGTCTCGCAGCTGATCCGCGATGGAGGGGTAGCGGGACAACAGGAGCTGCCACTCCTTCTCCGGAGAGAGATTGACGGGGACCGGATGCTGGCGGGGATCGAGCGACCAGCCCACGCTGGTGATCCCATGGTCGAACCGCAGCATCCACATCCAACCGCCATCGATGATGTGGTGCAGCGCCGCCTGGTCGCAGGGGTACGGATGGTCGGACCGGTCGACACCCGATTCAGCGAGCAATTCACCCCATTCGCGGACTCCGTGGAAGTGGCCGAACAGAGATCGGGAGTGCGTCGACAGGCTGGCCACCTCGGAGCTGAGGCCGAGCGTGCGGATCAGCGCTGTATCGCCCCCGGTGCCATCCACGAGGAATCTCGCCTCGACCCGCGTGGTCACTCCCTGCCGCTGACAGTGGAGTCCCCAGACCGGACCGGGCTCAATCCACTCGGCGGTGGTCTCTTCCCACAACTGCCCCCCGGCCTCAATGAACAGCCGGGCGATGAAGGCGTCGACCTCCGCGCGATACCAGTGCGTATCACCGACCTCGTCGTTCGCACTGGCCGCCACCAGTAGCTCGCACTCGTGGTTCACTCCGGGAGTAAACAGCTCTCCCTCGCGATGGTGAAAGTAACTGAACCCCCGCTTGAGTCCTCGCGAGATGCTCGGCTGCGAGCGACACCAACTTCCGTAGCGACTGAGCGGCCTGAGCTCCGGCAGGTCGTATTCATCACACAGCGACTCCAGGATGAAGTCCGCCGCCGGGGTCGATGACTCGCCGATGGCGAATCGCGGGTGCCTCTGGCGATCGATGACCAGCACCGACAGCCCGCGTTTCCGCAGCAGCAATCCCAGCAGGCTGCCCGCGAAACCGGAACCGAGAATGGCAACATCGAACAGGTGAGACATGCCCGCAGTTTACCGGACGGCGGTGAATTGCTCTAATCCCGCGCTGGCTCTGGAGTGTCGCCTTTCGCTCCGCGATAGGACATTCTTTCGCAGAGCGAAAGACGACACTGCTCACCGGCTTCCACTTCGGAGCGTCCCCCGTGCCTGATCGACGACCCCCTGAGATCACCGAATCCATCGCCGAGGCGATCCGCGCCGGGCTGGCCTTGATCGCTGTGGTCCTCTTGACTCGGGCCAACGTCGGGGCATTGACCCGTTCACCGTCCGTCTGGGTCGTACTGCTGGTTGGCCTGTTGGTCTGGGGGGCAGCAGCCTGGGTGGCTCGCTGGTCTCCGTGGACGGATGGTTCGCGACTCCGTGTCTGGAGGGACTGCCTGGCCCCGGCGTTAATCTCACTCGTGATGGCCGGGCGTGGTGGAGCTGGCGCGCTGCCGATGGCTGTGGGCCTCATCGTGATCGGGTCGGTTGCCGTGGGGTTCATCGCTGGGTGTTGTCGAACGAATCTCCCAAGGTCTGGTCAGGTTCTTCCGGCGAGGATCTCTGTCGAAGCGATGGAACCGTCGTCAGACCGGGAGGGCGAAGCAGAACAGGGAGATCAGTTGAGCGATGGGGGACCGCCATTTGGCGATTGCAACCGACCGAACACTCCGGCTCCCGATGCGATGGCTGCGACACAACACCCGGAGGCCCTTGCCGCTGATCTGGCCGAGATCATCGACTCCCCGGTTGACGAATCCAGCCCGGCGGAGAGGTGGACCCGCACAGAGACCGACGGCGAAGTGTCGATCGAGGCTGTGGTCCTCGCCCGCTTTGCCGAGGGTTCCAAGCTGGCGGTGGTGCATTTGCCGTTCGTGCCCCCCCTACCCTCCGTGCCCCAGATCGAATGCGAGCCGCTCGAATCTGGCTGCGACGTGACAATCAAGACTGAGGCGGCGTACCGGCATGGAGCGCGACTCAGCGTGACCCGTGTCTCAGCGGGTTCGGCGGAATCGGTGCCAATTGGAGTTGAGGTCTACACGAGTGCTGAAGAACCGGTAGAATTGTGAGAGCCCTGCCGCGTTGCCATTCCGAGTCTGGTGAGCCCATGCCCGT
>JAYTWO010000100.1:0-5599 GCA_043743415.1 Planctomycetota bacterium | reverse complement strand
CAGGGTGCGCGACCGGTGGTCGCGACCCTGGGCTGTGATGTTTCACCCCTTCAGGGTGCAGAGGCCGCCTCGACGAAGAGTGTTTTCTGGCTGACTGCTATGGCTGACTGCTTCCCTTTTGGTTGCGGCTACGCCGCGCTGGGTTGATCCATGGGGAATGAGGGGACACCGCCTTCTGCCTCATCCAGCAACCATCGCTCGCACCAACTCCCCGAACCACCTCAAGACTCACCCTCGCGCTGTCTTCCTTTGTGCCTTCGTGCCTTTGTGTGAGCCATTCCACTTCCTCAGCCAACGGTCCCCGCGTCTCAGGTGGCCGAGAGGGCTTCTGGATGGAATGCCGACTTTGCTGACGCATACACCTTCGCGACACGCATTCCTTCCCACGTCAGTATACTGGCTGGCGAAGCACCGGCGGCGAGCGCCGGGCCACTCACTGATGGATCCCTCGCATGCCCGCCCTCGACCGTTACCGCAAGCAGACGCTCTTCGCTCCCCTCGGGGAGGCGGGGCAGATGCGCTTGGGTGCGGGGGCAGCCTTGGTGGTCGGCTGTGGGGCGTTGGGGTCGGTGATTGCGGAGAGTCTGGTGCGGGCGGGGGTGGGGCGGGTGCGGATTGTGGACCGCGATTTTGTGGAGTTGAGCAATCTTCAGCGGCAGGTGTTGTACGACGAGCGGGACGTGGCCGAGCAACTCCCGAAAGCCGAAGCCGCCGCTCGCAAGCTGCGAGTCATCAACAGTGAGGTGGTGGTCGAGCCGGTGGTGGCCGACCTGTCGAGCGAGAACATTCGCGTGCTGGCGGAGGGGATGCAGGTGATCGTGGTCGGGACCGACAACTTCGAGACGCGGTTCCTGGTGAATGACTTCGCGTTCGAGTACGGCCTCCCGTGGGTGCACGGCGGGTGTGTGGGGTGTCATGGGCAGGTGATGACCTTCCGACCGGGCAAGACGATTTGCTTTCGCTGTCTGATGGGGGGCGTGCCGGAGCCGGGAAGCGGGGAGACGTGCGATACGGCGGGCGTCCTGGGACCGGCGGTGAATGTGATTGCCTCGTTGCAGGCTCTAGATGCGATCAAGATTCTGGCGGGCTTGGAGGAGACCATTGAGCCGGTGCTGACGGTGGTCGATCTGTGGGAGGGGACGTTTCGCCGCCTGAAGGTCGGGGAGCCGCGCGAGGAGGGGCGGTGTGCCGGGTGCTTGAACGGAGAGCGACCGTGGCTGCACGGGACGCAGTCGGCGCGTTCGGCGGTACTGTGCGGGCGGAATGCGGTGCAGATCACGCCGCCCCTGGCGATGCAGATCGGCCTGGAAGAACTGGCCACGCGATTGGCGGCCAGCGGGCGAGTGACTCGCAACCCGTTCCTGGTGAAGCTGGAAGCGGCAGAGTCGGGGTATGTGCTGACGGTGTTTCGCGATGGTCGCGCGATCGTGCAGGGGACGGAAGAACCGGGAATCGCCCGCAGTGTCTATGCCCGATTTGTCGGGATGTGAAGGTCGTAGCGGGTGCCGCGATTCTGCGGGGAATGCCAATCTGGGGTGCCCACCGGATGTGTGGTGCTTTCGCGACAACCCTCACTCGACCCCTGTGAGAAAGAGGGCAGAATGCCCACATCGCTGGAATCGGTGATGTGTGCATGATAGGGTGAGGCGGTGGGTGTGCATTCCGGTTCTCCCAGCCATGCCCCCATTTGGCAAATGCAGTGCGTCGAGACGTCGATGGCGATCAAGATCACTTTGGACTCTTTTCTGGCGGTCATCAAGCGGAGTGGGCTGCTCTCGGAAGAGCAGCTGAACTCGGCGACAGAGAAATTCCGCGCCGCCCATGGGGAACCGACCGCTGCCAAACCGTTTGCCGAATTCCTGGTCCGCCAGAAGATATTGACCGTGTGGCAGGCGGAGAAGGTGTTGCAGGGGAAACACAAGGGGTTCTTCCTGGGGCGGTATCGGCTGTTGTCGCTGCTGGGTAAGGGAGGGATGAGTTCGGTCTTTTTGGCCGAGCACACGGTGATGAAGCGGTATTGTGCGCTGAAGGTGTTGCCCGCCAAGCGGGTGCATGACGCGAGCTACTTGGGGCGATTCCACCGCGAAGCCCAAGCTGTGGCGGCGTTGGATCACCCGAACATCGTGCGGGCGTATGATGTCGACATGACGGCGGATGCCGGGGTCGATATTCACTTTCTGGCGATGGAATTTGTCAAGGGGAAGAGCCTGCTGGAAGTGGTTCAAGAGAAGGGACCGGTTCCCGTCGCGGATGCCGCCGAATATGTGCGGCAGACGGCCTTGGGACTGGATCACGCACACCGGGCGGGCCTCGTCCATCGCGATGTGAAGCCCGGCAACCTGCTGATCACACCCACGGGAGTTCTCAAGGTTCTCGACCTGGGGCTGGCCCGGTTCTTCGACGATGGCGATCACTCACTGACGGTGCAGCACGACGAAAAAGTCCTGGGCACCGCCGACTACATCTCTCCGGAACAGGCGATCGACAGCCACAAGGTCGACTGTCGCACCGATATCTACAGTCTCGGGTGTACCCTCTATTTTCTGCTGACGGGGCACCCGCCCTTCAACAGCGGTTCGCTGGCACAGCGACTGGTGGCACACCAAACCCGGCCCGCACCTTCGATCCTCATCGAGCGTCCAGATGTCCCCGTCGGGTTGCAAGCCATCATGGAAAAGATGATGGCCAAGAAAGCGAACGATCGCTTTCAGTCGGCACAGGAAGTTGTTGACGCTGTCTCGCTCTGGCAGAAGCATGCCGCCACACAGGCCGCTCCAGCCGCCGCCGGGGTGCCGCCCGTGAAGGCCGCTACGCCGCCGGTGAGAGTGGCCGCTCAGCCAGCGGCCCCGGCCCCTGTGGCCGCAGTGGCGGTGGCCAAACCAGCAGCTCCGGTGGCGAAGGTTCTGGCTGCGAAGAGCAAGCCGGCCGCCAGCCCCTCGACCACGGTCTACCGTCCGGCGAGTGCGGCCCCGGTGCCGAATGCCGCCCCGGCCTCGAAGAAGTCGACCGGATCGGGAATCGGTTCCGCGATCTCGCGATCCGGAAAGGAGGGATTGGCCCCGCGTGAAGCGGCGATGGACATCTCGGGCGGGAGTGATGCGGACCTGCTGGGCGACTTCCTGTCAGGCATGTCAAGTGGCGTCGACCTCCCTGCTCCTGCCGAGTTTTCGAATCACGCGGACACCTCCAGTCCGATGGACATCCCCGGTCCTGCGGAGGCTTCCGGCCTACTGGACTTCGATTTCTTCGATCTCGACGGCCCCGCAGTCAGTGACTCACGGACATCGCAGAACGCATCCCCACCGCTGGGGTCAACGGCTGTCGAGTCGGCCGACCTCAGCGACTGGCCGACCGAAGTGGTCGTTCCCACTCCTCCACCCGTCGAGGAGATCGACCTGGGACTCGGGTTGTTGGAGCAACTGGACCAGGCGTTCGATCCTTCGCTGCTGGATTCGGGGGCAACTGAGATGCCGGACACGGGTGAGTCCGTGGCACTGGAGGCGATCGATTCGCTCGGTTCGCTCGGCTCGCTGTCAGACATCCACTCACTGGCTCCGTCATCGCCCCCCTCCAGCGGGATCATCAAGCCCAAGCCCAAGCCCAAGCCCACTCAGTCTGCCAAGCCTACGAAACTTTCGTTACCGAAGTTCAACCCCGCGTGGCTGGCTGTGGGCGGCATGGTGGCGATTGCGCTGATACTGGGTCTGTGGTTCATGTTCGGGAGGGAATCGAATTCGACCGCAATTGCTCCCGGCCCCAGACCAGCCGTGAAGCCGCTCCCGTCTGCGGACCTGGAAGTGATTGAGGTCGGGCCGACGGGGCACTTCGCCACGATCCAGGAGGCGATGGCGTTTTTGCGGCGCAGCTTCCGGCCCCTGAGTACCTTTGAACATCGCACGATTCTGGTCGCGGGGGGCGCGACCTATCCCGAGACAATCAGCATTGTCAACGGGGGGCCCAATCACTTCCCGAGATTTGTCACTCTCCGTTCCAACGGCACCGCCCCGGCGATCCTCCAGGGCACGGGCACCCAGCCGGTCCTCAATCTCCAAGAAGTGGAGTCGCTCACGATCGAGGGGTTTGTGATCGATGCTCACGGGGCCGAAACCGCCGTGCGGGTCAACGGATACTCACCGAGCGTGCAATTGAACTCTCTGCAGATTCAGAACTTCAAGAAGACGGGATTGATCCTGGAGGATGTCTCGGCCCAGGCGGGAGAAGAGTTCGTGATTGAAGGACTGCGGATTCAGGTCGACGCCCCCGAGGCCGTTGGCCTCCGCTGTCAGGCCGGGACGGGCAAAAACACGGTCTACGCCCAGCTGAGGAATCTACGAGTCATCGGGCCGCTGAAGTCCGGGATCGAAATCTCCGGGTCTTTCGGGAAGTCCCTACTGACGGACAGCGTGATCGCGAGATGTTCGGTGGGCATCCGGTTCGATGGCGGCCTGCTGGACGAGGTGTCGCTCATCAATAACACGCTGGCCAAGAACGAGCGGGCGATTCTGTTTTCGAAGCTGCCAGCGGCGGAGAGTCGCAACCTCAAGGTGCTGCACACCCTCTTCAGTGGGAATACGCAGTCGGATGCGGTCTTAGAGAATGGCGATGTCACCGGGCTGGCCGAGAAGCTGTTGGACGCCGCCGATGGTCGTCGCTACAACCGCACGGACCGCAAAGATCCCGACATCCAGGGGATCGATCTGTTTACGGGAGATGGCCAGCGGGGAGCGACGACGAACTTCGCTTCGAATGCCGCCGACGCTCCGAACTATTTGAAACCGATCGTTGATATCAAGGTGGCCGCTCCTGCGGGCGGTGCCAAGGGATATGTGGGAGCGGTGGCTCCGTAGGAACGTTGAGGGTTGAGGGCTCATTTTTCATTTCGCACTTTTCATTTCGCACTTTTCACTGAAGGCAAAATGCACAATAAGAAGTGCAAAGTGAAGACTTTCCCTCTGGTTGAGAGTTGCGAGTTGAGAGTTGCGAGTTGCGAGTTGAGAGTTGAGAGACAGGGGGTACGACCTTACGTTTAGGCACATCTCAGTCTCAGTCTTCTCAGTGCGTTCGCGCCGTCGAGCATGGCTTGGAGGGCGGTCCAGCCGGGGGGGGGGGATTTTTCTCACAAAGGCACAAAGGCCGTCCGGACACCGTACGACTCACGTCACAAATTTGCGCACGCTGCGCAAATTTCCGGTGGTCTGGAGACTTCTGTACCCCGAAGGGGTTATCTATCACAGCCCAGGGTCGCGACGCAAGAGCGCACCCTGGGAAACGTGGACTTGGGAAGCCCAACCCTGAAGGGGTTGAACACCCGCGTGACCCTGTGTGGAACCCCTTCAGGGTTCGGCCCCCTGCGAGCGACAGGACCCAGGGTGCGCGACCGGTGGTCGCGACCCTGGGCTGTGATGTTTCACCCCTTCAGGGTGCAGAGGCTGTCTCGACGAGGAGTGGTTTCTGGCTGACTGCTGACTGCTTCCCCTTCGGTTGCGGCTGTGCCGCATTGTGACACAGCCAACCCCGCCGCGACCCGTTGCCGATCCGCCCCGTATCCCGCAGCGACTTGTGCCCGGTGAAGTCCAACTCCGTCGTGTCGTGCAGCACC
>JAYTWO010000099.1:0-5805 GCA_043743415.1 Planctomycetota bacterium | reverse complement strand
GGGGCGATGCGGGCCAGCATGAACTCGCGGAGGAACTGCTTCCGCTCCTGGAGCCCCGTCGGCATCGGCGTGTCGCCGAAGAACCCGATCCACGGCATCCACTCGTAGAACTGCGACTCATGGCAATCGAGCATGTCGATCACCCGGTCCAGCATCGGCTCGATATCGACCACCACGCTCGGGCTGAACGGGTACGGCTTTTGGAAGTTGTCCGACAGGAACCCCATCACCGGGTTCTTCCGTAGCGGCGGCACCGAGGGCACGACCGCCGGGACCATCACCATGTAAGCGGCGTCGCACACGATCTGTGAGGTATAGCGATGGTCGGGGTGATAGTCGTTGGGACGATGGGTCAGGATCAGGTCCGGCCCGAACTCGCGGATGAGACGGATGATGCGGTAGCGAGCTTCCAATGTCGGCTGCAGCCCGCCATCCGGGAACTCCAGCACATCGTACTGCACGCCGATCACACGCCCGGACCTCGCGGCTTCTTCGGTACGGCGCGCGGTCAACGTCGGCCCGTACATCTGCTGATGCCCCGACTGACCGTTGGTGACGCTGACGAACCGCACCTCATGCCCCAGCGACAGATAGATCGCCGCCGTCCCGCCCGCTGTGATGTCACAGTCGTCCGGGTGGGCACCGATGATGAGGATACGGAGTGGGGTGGTCATGGTCATGTACGGTTGAAGAAGGGTTGATTCACGAGGGGAAGAGATTCGACTCAAGCCACTCTACAAAGATGGCAAAGTGAGGACAGCGTTTGGTGACCTTTCCGGGGTCAATCCTTTGCAGAAGCTTGCTCCCATCATCGACTTTCCGATAGCCCCGTTTTTTTGGATTCTCCGTGGCTCGTTTCGTTCGACGAATGGAGTTGTCAAGATACTGGGCAACGTTCGCCTTTGATTCTTCCTCCAGGTTCTCCCGCTTGGATAAACTCTCGCTGGGAAAGCCCTGCCCATAGAAAGTCGCCAGTGCTTCCGGATCTGCAAGAATCCACGTCTCCATGCACTCAATCATCAAGTGGATGACATCTGGATCAACCCCTTTGAGGTCCCATTCATCTCCCGCTCTTCGACCAAGATGATCTCTCCGTGACTCCGCATCGGTACACCCAGTGCAAAGAGTGAACGGGGCCTCGGAGTCCACGAGAAGTGCACAAATCTGATTCTCGTTGTTCAGCTTTCGTTCGCTCTCGAACTTCTTGCGTGCAGAACCACGCCCCCCACAGAAAATAAAATCAAGCAGAACACCCCTTTGATTTAGTGATTGCCTTTGCTTCTGAAAAAGTTGCCGAAAACCCTGCCCCAAGGCTGCTCTTCCGTCAGCGGAGCCAGTTCCAGTGGGACCACCTTCCACAAACACTTTGATTTTCTTAATCATTTTCACGGGTTACCCCCGATGGCACCCACCCGCCAGGCCTCGCCGAGGCGGTAGTCTTCCAGCCAATGTTCGACTTGCTCTTTGTTCACTCGCTCCAATGTTGTGCCGCCGATGTGATTGCACACTAATACGGAGTCGGCTTCTTCTGTGAGAGCTGATATCAGCGATTCGGAGTGAGTCGTCACGATCAGTTGCATCCGTTGCGACGCGTCGACCAACAAGTCGGCAAGTTGGCTCATTGCGTCGGGATGCAATCCCAACTCCGGATCGTCGATGCACAGTAGCGGGGGCGGATTTGGGGACAGCAGCAAAGCCAAGATTGCCATGAAACGAATTGTCCCATCTGACAAACGCGTGCCAGAAACAGGCGTACTCAAACCATGCTCGTGCAGGTAGAACTGCATCGATCCGCCATAAATGCTCGTACTGAATCGCTGGTATCGGGGAATGAACCGCAACATCAATCGATTGAACTCATCGAAGTGGATTGAATTCTGCAACTCGTTGAGAATCAGAGCCAGGTTCTCGCTCTTCTGGAGAAGCTCTGTGGAATTCAAATCTGTCCTTTGAGGTGACCGCAGCGGAGCGCCACGTCCAAAGACCCAATCTCGAAAAATCTGAGTTCCTGAATACTTTTCACGCAGCCAAGCCATCTCAGGGTAGGCGTTCCGATCCCTCAGTTGTGAGAGAACGGACTGATCTGAAGCTAACGATCCGTGTGGAATCGAGAGATAGCCTCGACGTGTCGGAGGAGTGTTCGGCGAAGGGGCACGACCAGAGGGCGGAGGAGGAGTGGTGGGAGGAGGAGTGGTCGTGGTCTGTTGTTCGCAGGCATTGATGACTGCGTTGCCAGCTGCCAATCGGTAGTAGAATTCCGGTTGACTTGGACTCGACGTTTCATTCTCAATTGACTCCTCAGTCACCTCCAGGCGCAGTCCCGCAGGACGAAACGAAATTTCATGGCGTAATTCATGGCCAATGGACGTTCCGGAAAACGTTGCCGAAATGGATGCTCTATCGGCTCTGGGCTCGCCTTTCCAAATCCATTCAGAAGCGATCCCACCCGCTCGAATCATTTCAGCTAGTGAAGTCGGAGTACTCCGCAGCAACTCAATCGCCTCAATCAGATTCGACTTGCCCGACCCGTTGGGCCCGATGATGACGTTCAATGGCGTCAGCGGGATCGCTTCCGCATCTGGTGGGAAGGAGAGGAATCCCGATAACTTGATCGACTTCAGAAATGCCATGATTGACCTCGCTCGCGACTTCACGTCTACCGTCGCCGATCAGTGCCCGATGCCGTTCACGGCCAGCCAGCGTTCGCAGTCTAGGGCCGCCTGGCAACCGGAGCCAGCGGCGGTGACGGCTTGTTTGTAGTAGTCGTCGGCGACATCGCCAGCGGCGAACACCCCTTCGACGTTGGTCATCGTGCGGTGCGACACCGGCCACTGGATGTAGCCCTTGTCGTTGAGGGTGATCTGGCCCTTCAGGAAGTCGGTGTTCGGCGTGTGGCCAATGGCGCAGAAGTAGCCGGAGACTTCCAGCGTCTCGGTCTTTTGGGCGTCGACCAAGCTGCGAATGCGGACAGCTGTGACGCCTTCGTCGTCGTTACCGATGACCTCCTCGACGGCGGAGTTCCACTTGACTTCGATCTTGGGGTTGTGGAGGGCGCGGTCGGCCATGATCTTGCTGGCGCGGAACGTATCACGGCGGTGGACGATGTAGACCTTGGCGGCGAACTTGGTGAGGTAGTTCGACTCCTCCATCGCGCTGTCGCCGCCGCCGATGACGACCAGCGGACGCTCGCGGAACCGAGGCAACGCCCCGTCGCACACGGCACACGCCGACACGCCCATGTTCTTGAACTTATTCTCCGAGTCGAGCCCCAGATAGTTCGCCCGCGCCCCGGTGGCGATGATGACCGAGTTCGCGACGACCTCCTGCCCCTCGAGCGACTTCATCCGGAACGGTCGCTGCGAGAGATCGATGTCGACGATGTCATCCGTCACGATGCGCGTGCCGAAGTTCACGGCCTGCTGCCGCATCAACTCCATCAGCTCCGGCCCGCTGACCCCGTGCCCCCGGTGCGGCATCATGTACATCCGCCGCTGGGCATCGATCGACGCATCCAGGTAGCTCAGCATGTTTCCCGTCGGGAAGCCGGGGAAGTTCTCGACCTCGGTCGTCTGGTTCAGCTGACCCAGCGGCAGCGTGCCCTTGATCTGGTTCTCGCCGTTGATCGCTCCCTCATACACGATCGGGTTCAAGTTCGCCCGCGCGGCATAGATGGCAGCTGTCCAGCCCGCAGGCCCCGACCCGATGATGACGACGTTTTCCGGCACGTGTGATGCTCCTGCGAGAAGGCACCCGCCGCTCCTGCGGACGGGACAAAATCTCAAGGGCGGACATTAGTTCATGCTGCCGGTGGGAGCAAATGGAGAGAGCCGTCACCCCTCGGCCTCTCGCCGATCACCCCGCCGGGTGAACCCACGGGGCGCGGTACGGCCGCTTGGCCAGCCCATTCGCCTCGTCATCGCCGGTGATCTTCCCCGCCGCTGCATCCCACTTCAGTGACCGGCCCAGCTTCTGGGACATGTTCGCCAGGATGCAACTCGTGGTCGAGATGTGGCCCTGCTCGATGTCGGCGACGCACTTGCCGCGAGTCTGGATGTTGTGCAGCAGGTCGACCATGTGGCCGCGAACTGCGGGGGCGACGTGCTTTTCGAGATCCTTCTCGGTGTTGTCTTCGGGGTACTTGTCGAGTTCCATCACGACATCTTCGTGCATCGGCTTTCCTTGGCCATTGCGAGGGGTGAAGTCCCAACTGTTGACGCTGGCCTTGAGGGTGCCCTTGTCGCCGTAGAAGGTCGCGCCCCACGGGTACTTGGGGTCGGGGGCATCGCCGTAGGAGCGGTGCTGCCAGATGACTTGCAGGTCGCCGAAATCGAACGTAGCGGTTTGCGTGTCGGTGATGTTCGCGCGGCTGGCCTTGTCGATCAGGATGCCGCCCGTCGACGAGACGCTGATCGGCCAGCCGAGGTCGAGCATCCAGCGGACCATGTCGAGCATGTGAATGCACATGTCGCCGACGATCCCGTTGCCGTACTCCATGAAGGCCCGCCAGCGACGCGGATGGACCAGTTTGTTGTAGGGCCGCAGCGGAGCGGGGCCGGTCCACATGTCGTAGTTCAGGTTCGCGGGGGCCGCCTCATCCGGGGCGGCGTTGATGTCCTCGCGAGCCCGCATGTGGTAGTAGCAGTAGATCTCGACGACGCCAATCTTGCCGAGCTTCCCCTCCTTGATGACCTTGTCCCGAGCACTGATGAGGTGCGGCGTGCTGCGGCGTTGCGTCCCGACCTGGACCACGCGTTTGTGCTGGCGAGCGGCTGCGACCATCGCCTGACCTTCGGCGATGTCGAGGCTGATCGGCTTCTGGACATAGATGTCGGCCCCGGCCTCGCAGGCGGCGATCATCGGCAGAGCATGCCAATGGTCGGGCGTGGCGATCAGGCAGATGTCGAGATCCTTCTCCTTCAGCATCTCGCGATAGTCGCCGTACAGTCGCGGCACTTTCTTCGACACCTGCCGACTGGCCACCAGATCGCCCGCGGCCTTCAGCATCTCCGAATCGACATCACACAGCGACACGACCTCGACCGGAGCGACCTGCACGAGCCGCAGCAAGTCGATCTTCCCATACCACCCGCACCCGATCAGGCCGACACGTTGCGGCTTGTCGGCAAAGGCGGCTGCGTAACTGCCAGTGGTCAGGGCCGCGACACCGGCAGCCGAGGTGGTCAAGAACGAACGACGGTGCATGATGAATCTCGGACGAAGAGACGAAAGCTCGGCCCCACGAGAAGAGCTGACTCACGGGACAGGCCGGTCGAGTGACCGGGCCTCTGGACTATACCGTCCCGCTGCCTGCTGCTCCACGTTCACCGAGGCTGCGAGTCGCAGTGGTGTGTGCATCAGGAAAGTAGGTGGCTATTCCAACGCTGCCCAGCCGCAACCGAGGAGGAAGCCATCAGCCATCAGCGGTCAGCCAGAAACCACTCGCCGTCGAGGCGACCTCTGCACCCTGATCGGGTGGCCCATCCCAGCCCAGGGTCGCGACCGCAGGGAGCGCACCCTGGGTCAACGGCCCGTGCGAGAACGAACCCTGAATGGGTTCCACACCGAGCCGCGCGAGCCGAGCTGTGCGGGTGGACAACCCTTTCAGGATTGGCGTCCTCCGGGCAGGTTTCCCAGGGTGCGCTCCTGCGTGGCGATCCTGGGCTGGGGTGGACAACTCCTGCGAGGTACAGAGCGTTTGCTGGCCCTTGAGCAATTGTGCAGCGAGCGCAGATTTGTGACGTGAGTTTGTATGAATGAACATGATTCAATGGTGAGCCGCAGATGAAAACAGAAGAAACCAGATAA
>JAYTWO010000098.1:0-5941 GCA_043743415.1 Planctomycetota bacterium | reverse complement strand
TGATCTCGCTCCCAGCCCGTGCTTCACCTCGAAATGAGGCTCAATAGCCAACAGCTTACCCATCCCACCCAGATCGCGCCAGTCAAGATTGCCACACCCAACGTAGTTGTCCATTGTGCGTTCAAAGTGTGCCAAAACCGGAATCTCAAGACCAGTTTCACTTCCGCATTCATCGCCGCCCACTCATGTTCCGGAAGCTGGGTACTCTGATTCGCACAATGGACAGCGACCATTCTGCACGAAGCGAAAGCCGCATCGATCGCGGGGGAAAGGGGGCAGAATCTCACAGCTGCCGACTTTTCTGATGCACCCACGTTCTCCTGACCGTCGAGGGTGTGGCAATCTTAACTGGCGCGATCTGGGTGGGATGGGTGAGCTGTTGGCTATTGAGCCTCATTTCGAGGAAAAGCATGGGCGGGGAGCGAGATCATGGACGGAGCGAACGGGGTGGTGGGTGAGGTCCGGGACGCGGGTTGGGTGTCGCCGGAGGCGCTCCAGCGGGACTTGCAGGGGATGGTGGATGGCTTGGCCGAGCAGATCATGGGGGCGGTCAACGGAGCGCGGAAGGGGCAGCTGAGGATCAGGCACGAAACAAGTTCCGATTTTCGCCGTAGGACGGACTTCTAGTCCGTCCTGTCTAAAGACGGACTGGAAGTCCGTCTTACGGTGAATCGCGGAACTTATTTCGGGCCTGATCCTTACTGGCGTTTCCGGCTGCGGGTTGATTTCACTTGGGGGGGCTTTGGGAGTGGTCGGCGGCGGGTCTTTTCGGGGAGGAGGTGGAGGCGTTTTTCAATCTGGTCGAAGTAGACCTCGGCGGTGGTCCGCACCTCGGGGGCGAGGTTTTGCAGATACTGCCGATTCCCCCGGTGCAGAGCCGACAACGCCTCGTACCACGGTCGCAATCGCAGATCGTCGCCGCGTTCTTTCAGAAAGGCGAGGAGTTGTTCGCCGTAATTGAGGTGCAGGAGGACCGCGCTGGCGCGGTGCCAATCGTCGACGGTATTTACAGGGAATCCGTCTTTGATCAGAGCCAACGCCCGCTCCAGGGCTTCGCGAGCTTGCCCCCAGTTCTCGGCGTAGGCGGCGAACAGGGTGTGTTGGAGTTCGAGGGAGTCTGGGATTTGCAATTCTGGAGGGGAGAGGAGCGGTTCGAATCGCGGGAGAGTACTGGTCGTTTCGCCCTGGTCGTTGCATTCCGTCTGGATCTGCTGGGCCAGCTTAGACCGGTCCTCGTTCTCATAGAACGACTCGATAAACCGCGTTAGGAACGCGACCTCGCTCTTCTGCCGACGTGACGAACTCCGCATCAGGAACCAGACGTTGAAGAACCGCTCCGCAATCTGGAACCCGGTCGAGGACTCTCCGAACAGCTCGACGCGCTCGATGAAGCCGATCTTTTCCAGCCGGTCGAGTTGCGGGCTGATGCCGGTGGTAGGGAGTCCCGTGCGGTCGGCCAGGGTGCGGGCGGTGACGGGGTCCCAGTGGTTGGCGATCGCGCTGGCCACGACTTGCTGCTGAGCGGAGAGTTCCTCGAAGCGGGCCTTATAGAGCGGGGTCACGCGGTCGAGCAGATTCTCCAGGTCGCCAAACACGGTGGGGGAGAAGTCCTCCGCATACAGGAAGAACAGCGTCACCGTCGTCCGTGGGTTGCCCCCCGTCAGTTGCCGCAGCACCTTCAGCCGGTGCGGATGGCGGGTCACCCGTTCGCGAATCTGCGGAGTGCCGAATTTTTCTGCCAGCGTCAGCATCACCTGCCGCATCTCGTCGACGCTCAGCAGTGATAGATAGTGAATCTTGAAATGGTCGTAGAACGCGGCCCCGTAGTCCTGGCTCTCGGGAGGCAGGCTGGGACTGGCTCCGATCAGGAGGGGACCAGCGGGGCGTAGCAGCAGCTCCCGAAGAACGTGCTGCTGCTGTGCGGAGATGCGCTCGAACACCAGTTGGAGGTTATCGACCAGTAGCACCGGTCGGCGGTGCAGCAATTTTGCTTCGGCAAGGAATGCATCGAGTGCCGCAGTTGCCGGGGCTTCGTCTTGGGACGGGGAGGTGCTGATGTGAGAGGAGAGTTGGCGAACCGTCGCATCGATGCGGTGCATCGCCTCGGTCCAACCGGCCCGCTCGCACGCATCGGCCAGCGAATCGAGGCAATTCAGTCAGAACTTGGACAGCCGGTCGACCGCGTACTGTTCCTCGGCAAAGACGAGCGGGACGTAGACGGCTTCGAGAGCTGGCTGCTGTCGCAACTCGGCGGCGATGCGCGCCAGCAAGGTGCTTTTCCCCATTCCCCGCTGGCCGATGATCAGGTGGTGCTGGGCGCGGCTGCGCGGTTTCTCGGTGGAGATATCGGCGATGATGCGATCGAACACCGCTTGGCGGGCGGCGAATGACGCCACGATCTCCTCGTCGGTCAACCGCGAGGGGTTATAGAGCGAGAGCTGGCTGATGCTGAGTTTTTTTGGGGTGATCGTCATGCGACGTTCCTTCGATGCCAATAGTCACGGAGCAGGAACGACCGGAAGGCGTAGCGCCCCTGGCTCTCCAGCAGATAGCCATCGCGTTGCAGTAGCTGGAGCAGGCGTGCCAGTTGCTCTTCGGTGGCCAGTGAGTCAGCGTGGGGCGACTTCTTCATCAACGAGTTGAGACATTGTGCCCTTATCCTGCCGAGAGGGTGTTGGCAGAGATGGTTGAGGATGGCTTTGGCACTGGCGGCGTCCACAGCTGTGAATTGCTCTTCGAGCCGTTGCCGCCAGGTGTCGAACTCGGTGAGATGTTCGGGGCCGAGGAGTCGAGCGAATGCCTGGTCCAGGATTGCCTGGTCCGCTTGGACGGCCCCGAGATCACGCATCGCGTGAAACACGATCTGCAGATGGTGCGGCAGCGGCCAGCCAACGCGGGTGATGATCTGGTCGCGAATCTCCTTCGCGAGAGGAAGTTCGTTATCTTGGCCCAACCGTACTAGGAACGAGTCCGCCTCGGCGGGTGAGAGTGCCTCCAGCACAAACGGAGTGAGGTCATTGATCGTCTTGCCGAGTAGTCGCTCCTCGACGAACCCTTCCAAACCGATCGAACCGAGAAACACCCAGCGAATGTGACGCCGATAAGTCTGCCGCAATGCTCGTAACCAGTGGAGCAGTTGGGACACTCGTTGCGGCCCATTGTCCGCCTTTGAAAGTGCCAGCAGGATCTCGGGCATCTCGTCGATGGCGATCAGGACATCAATCCCGTCGGTTTCGATCTGTTGGAAGACCTTCTCGACCGCCTGGGCGAGTGTGGATTGCTCCTTGCCATCGCCCAGTTCCAATTCGAGGCCAACATTCACCTTGGTGAGGCCGACCGCTCTTTTGACATTTCGAATCCAGAGCTTAAGTCCCGTGATTCGATCCGGCTGCAGTCCTCCCGCCATCAGAGAGTCCAACAGCTTTTCAGCAAACGACATCTCGTCCGTCTTGTCCTCCACATTCAGGAAGACGGCCTTGCGCCCGCGCTGTTGCCATCTTTCACAGAGCCGCAAGACCAGTGAGGTCTTTCCGACTCGCCGAGGGGCGTTGATCCGCAGATTGTCCCTCTGCTCCAACAGCTGGAGCAGGCGTGATAATTCGTGAGGACGATCGAAAAAGTCGTCCCCCTCGGTGGGTGAGCCGGTGATGTTTCTCACACTTCGATCAGACCGAGGATCGGCATGATGTCAATATGCACTGTTGTATTTATTCCGATTTGCATTTATTCGCACACTCCGAACCCTCACTACGTCAGGGTCTCCGAAGATCACACAGCCTCATTCGTCCCAATGACCACTGGGCCGTGCAGGTAGTTCCCATCGACGGGGTAGTTGCGGAACTGCATCGAGTAGTTGGCTTCGAACCACTTTTGGATGTCGGGGACGCAGGCTTCGTCGTAGGTCGGGGCGACGTGGTGCAGGCGGCCGTCGATGATCTTTTTGATCTCGCCGTCGTCGACGATGACCTCGCCCCGGACGAGGACGTAGCGGGGGAGTTCGAACATCTTTTGCAGGTCGCTCTGCGGCTGGTAGATCGTCACGTCGCCGTCCGCTCCCGGTCCGAGGTGGCCCTTGTGTTTCAGACCCAGCATCCGCGCCGGGGCAGCGCGGGTGATGATGGTGATCTCGCTCAGGGTGTACTCGCGGGTGATGTCCTTGAGAGTACATGACGCCAGCACCTTGGCGGGCACGCGGGCCAGCACCTCCTCTCGGCGCGAGCGGTCCATCAGCAGCGCAATGATCTCCGGGTAGGCCAGAAACGACCCGCCGTTCGGGTGGTCGGTGCTCATCGCGATCCGCCACGGGTCCTGGGCCAGCAAGTACCACTCCAGCCCGATCGCCCATTGCAGGGCATGCACGAACGACTTGTCCCGGTACTCCACCGGGACAATCCCGCAGCCACCCTCCATCTCGGTGTCGGCACTGAACCACTTGCGGCCAAAAATCTTGTGCAGGTAATACCCCAGCGGCCCGTCGCCGGTCATGGAGGTCGTCGGTCCGAACATCACCTGCCCCACGTCGAGGGTCAGGTTCTCGTGCGTATTAAAATAGTCGACGAGTTCCGGCACCTTCGAGCAGAACGTCGACTGCTCATCGGGGCTGCCGCCATAGCTGTGGAATTGGATGTGGGTCAGGTGGCCGCGATGGCCTTCCAGAGCTTGCATCGTCTCGAGGGTCGTCGTCCAGTTCCCCGGCATGCCGAGGTTGTTGCAGTGGATGTGGACTGGGTGCGGGAGCAGCAATTCATTCGCACAGCGGGCCACCTCGCGGATGATCTGGCGAGGTGTGACGTTGAACCGCTCGACATTGTCATCCAGACCCGAGACGTTGTGGCCGCCTTGCTTCCAGACCTCGACCCCGCCGGGATTCACCAGCTTGCACGCGAACCCCTTCGACGCATTCAATAGCCACGCGATATAGGCTTTCACCCGCTGCGGCTCGTTCGCGGCGATCTGCTTCATGATGTAATGGTTGTTCCCCATCAGGACATAGAAGCCCTTGTCGATGATCGGGGTGTCTTCGAACTCCTCATGGACATGCCGGGCGGCGATCGGCGGGACCGCAGCGTCGAAGGCGGTGGTGTAGCCCAAGCCCGCGTAAAGGTAGCCGGTGGCAAAGGTACTTGGCACGCTCCCCGTGGTGCCGGAGCGCTGGATGAGGTTTCGCTGGATCTTGGGGGCGTTGCGTTTCTCTTCGGGCCGCATTTTGCGAGCGGCGTTGACCTTGGGCCCCGCAATGTGGCAGTGCATGTCGACCCCGCCCGGCATGATGACCATGCCGGTGGCGTCGAGGGTCAGGTCGCCCTTGGCTCCGGGGTCGAGCGGGGCGGCGATGACCGTCCCGTCCTGAATCCACAGGTCGCGGAGCTCGCCATTGATGCCGTTGGTCGGGTCGTAGACTTTCCCGCCACTGATCTTCAGAAGTCCCATGTTCGGTTTCGTTCGCGAATCATCAATCGCCGGGATGTCGTCCCAGCCGGGAGTTGCCTCCAGTTGGGGGGATCATAAGGGGAGGGGCGGGAGTGAGGCTACCGCAAGTGGGAGCGGTCAGCTACCAGCCAGAAGTGCCAATACGGCGGGGTGGCCGGGGCACGCGTGTTCGTGCCGTTGCGTACCTCTTGGTCGAGATCGACGCGAACGGATCGTGCGGCGTTTGTGGCCTAAGGCGAGCGGACACAGGAAGCTTACCGAGTAGGACGGCCTTTCCAGGCCGTCTGGACGCGAACCTCGCTGCGAGACGGCCTGGAAAGGCCGTCTTACGGGGAGACTCTGACCGACCGCTCGCCTAACCGCAGATTCCACCCACCTTTCGCTCGCCACGGCCTTCGCAAAGCTTCAGACCGTGTCACCCGACCCAAACGCTGAGCCAGTGACTTTCTAACGAGCCGGAAGCGTCAGCGCCCGGAGATCGCATCGAGTGTCGCTCGCTCCGGGCGCTGAC
>JAYTWO010000097.1:0-3697 GCA_043743415.1 Planctomycetota bacterium | reverse complement strand
TCACCCAACCACCAAAACGGTCCCACGAAAACGAACACCGCCTCGCCCACATCGCCTGACTTACCGGAGGCCCTCTAAGGCTGCTCCCTCGTAAATTCGGGGGTTCTTACCGGAGGGGAGCCTACTGAACAGATTCCGTCGAGGAAAGTCGGTGAGTTCATTGACTACCGTATCACCGAGTACGACAAACGATTCCACAGCCCGGCTCCCACGTTGAAGTTGACGCAGGCGACCATGCTACCCAAGCACTCCATCTTGTCAATATGGAATCTGGGTAATATCCAGAAAAGTCACGTTATGCGACCGAAAAAAGCGTACAATCGGAGCAGGGCCCGTTTAATCATCGCCTCGATCATATCGATTCACGGTCGTAGGCGGGGTCCTTGGAGCAGAAGGGGTGGTCGGGGCACTCGCCGAAGATGAAGTTGCAGGGTATGCAGGGCGAACGGGAGGGATGACGTTGCGAGTCATGTTGACACCTACAAGTGCCCAACCGTAACCAATCGAGCTTCCGTCGTGTGACATGTCGAGTTCCATCATCTTGTCGGGTGAATCCAGCATCCTACCGGAGTTCGTTGCGCAGTCAATGAGCAACAGACTCCAGGATCATAGGATCGAAGCTGGAGTCCTCGCAAGATCAGTCGCGTTTGGAATCGGCAGACAGTTTGCAGACTTTACTGCGGTGTCGTCAAACCTATAGGTGCCTCTCCACGATAAGTCAAGAATCTCTCGCGTCAAACGTCGCGATGGATATTTTTGAAAGAATTCCAAAATAATCTTGAATTGTCTTGGGCACAACGCTGAGATGATCTAACTCCTACTTGCATACACGTTTCCGCCGGGTGCCACTGGCGGTCGCTTTGGGCCGCCAGTGATTTTGGGCGTGAGTGGTCACTCATCCGAGATGAGTCCACCCGGCACTGGCGAGTCAAAGCCCTCGCCAGTGGCACACGTTGCCCTTGGTTCTCGGCGGGGTGGCCCTGAAGCTGCTCGGATGTCTGGGTTGTGGAACAACAAGACCAGAATGGTCAGGCATCGCATTAGCGATCTGACGAAGCCTGACTCGTCCGAGAGGCCAGCCAACGGTTCAAGGATGCTTCACTTTCCCCACTCCGGTGCCCGGCCAGCAGGCTGGCGATGCCGATGTGCTCGTCCAGGTCGGGCCACTCGATGGCGTATCCACCACCGAGGAGACGCCAGTGGGCACGTTCTGTTTCGGTGGCCTGCATGAGCCGTGGGTACCAATCTAGTGGGACTGACAACGAGCGACCGTCTGCCAATTCCATTGAGAAACGGTCATCCGATAGATTCAGAGTCGTCGCCAAAGGGACTTGTTCAAGCGTCGAAATACTCATGCCAAGCCTCCCTCAGCAACTCTCTGTGTTCAATCACCAATCGCTCGATTCGATGGACCTCATGGTCCGCGAACCCGAGATTCTTGGCAAGCTCCACGGGATCTAGCCAAAACTTGACGATGAGTTGATCCCGTTTGACATGAATGTGCAACGGCTCTTCACGATCAGAGCTGAAGAACACGAAGGCGTAGGGACCGACCGTGAGTGCCGTGGGCATCTGAATTCCAAGACGCGAGACAATTTGCCTCGCCAGGGGACTCGGCAGACTTACGTCTGCCGCTCACTTAGGCGAACAGGGCCGACACCGCTTCCGCCTTGACCAGCTCTCTGGGCTGGTTCAGGTGGTTGTAGACGATCGTCTGGGGGGCGATGCCGAACGAGTGGTAGATCGAGGCCAGCAGTTCACCCGGGTGTACGGCATCTCGGAGTGGAGCTGAGCCGGTGGCGTCACTTTGGCCGTGGACGTAGCCGCGCTTGATTCCAGCCCCGGCCACGAGAGAGGTATAGCAGTAGGGCCAGTGGTCGCGGCCGTCGTCGCTGTTGCCGTTGCCGCTGGTGCTGATGCCGCGTTGGGGGCTGCGACCGAATTCGCCGACGGCCACGACGAGTGTTTCGGAGAGCAGGCCGCGCTCATCGAGGTCATTGATGAGGGTGGCCAAGCCTTGGTCGAGCATCGGGGCTGACTGGTCTTTCATGCGCGTCGAGAGTCCGGTATGGACATCCCACGAGTGGTTGTCGCTGTTGGCCACCTTGGGCCAGATGACTTCGACGACGCGGGTGCCGGCCTCGACGAGGCGGCGGGCCAGCATCAGGCTCTGGCCGAATGTGTTACGCCCGTACCGCTCACGAGTCTCGCGGGACTCCTGATCGAGCGAGAACGCATCGCGTGCCCGGCCCGAGGCGATCAGCGACAACGCCTGATCGTAATACTCATTCAGGTTCAGGTGCTTCACCGCCCGATCCACCTCCGGCATCCCGGCATTGATCACATCCCGCAGCTTGGCCCGCCGCTCGAGCCGCTGGCCGTACACATCGGCCCGCATTTCGAGATCTTCGACCCGGATGCGAGTCATCTTTTCCATGTCCATATCATCCCCCTGAGGATAGAGGGTGTACGGGTCGTACGCCTTGCCGAGGAACCCGGCGGAACCGCCCTTGCCGACGACGTTGCTCTCCTGCAACGGACGCGGCAGCATCACGAACGGCAGCATCGGCACCTTCGGTGGCAGCAACCGAATGATGTTCGAACCGAAGTTCGGGAAGTCCTTGGGCGACGGCGGCTCCAACTGACCGGACGGGCTGACCTTGTCGGTCGTGTAGCCGGTCATCATCTGGTAGATGGCAGCTGTGTGGTTGAACAGGCCGTTGGGAGTGTAGCTCATCGAGCGGATGAGGGTGGTCTTATCGAGGATGTTGGCGATGTTCGGCAACACCTCGGTGACCTTGATGCCGGGGAGCTTGGTGTCGATCGGCTTAAAGACCGACTTGACGTTGTCGGGGACGTTCTCTTTGGGATCCCACAGGTCCAGATGGCTCGGGCCGCCCTGGAGGTAGACCAGAATGATGCTCTTGGCCTTGCCCCAGCCGGGTCCGCCCGCGGAGAGCGGGTTGGCCTGAGCCTGCGCCTGAAGCATGGAGCCCAAGCCGAGTCCCAACATCGTGGAGCCACCGACCCGCAGAATGTCACGTCGCGTGTGGCCGAGATGACGGTCGCACAAGTCTTTGCCGGGCACGCCGGGGATGCTGATCATCATGAAATGGTTCTCCGCGAACACAATGAGGTCGGTGACAAGCCCCCATCATAACAACAGAAGCTGATCCGTGTCGCCTGAAAAAGGTATCGACCAGAAAAATGTATGCCCCTCGGGATTGTCGGCGGATTCTCCGAAATCGCTGTCTGAGGCATGCAGCGTCAATCAGTTGCCCCGCCGCCCTGCTGATCCCGGTTGAAAATGGCGTGGCCCTCGTGGTGCCCATCAGCAGAGCGTTGAGGAGCCGACTGCCGATGCTGCGGTTGATCTTCGAGATCACCAGCTGGGTTCATGCCGCCGTCAAAGATGCGGTCGTGATGGTCGGTGACTGCTCGGGAGTCTGTGTCGCCCATTCAGGGTTAGTTCTCACGGCCAAGCATCGTGATCACCCGCCGAGTGCCACTCAACGCCGTTCACCCTTTTGAATCCGCTGTTTTCCAAACCTTTCGATCCTTCTCCTTGAATTGCGCAAGCGAAATCCAACTGGGTGTGGGGTGTGGCAATCTTGACTGGCGCGATCTGGGTGGGATGGGTAAGCTGTTGGCTATTGAGCCTCATTTCGAGGTGAAGCACGGGCTGGGAGCGAGATCA
>JAYTWO010000096.1:0-3591 GCA_043743415.1 Planctomycetota bacterium | reverse complement strand
TGATCTCGCTCCCAGCCCGTGCTTCACCTCGAAATGAGGCTCAATAGCCAACAGCTTACCCATCCCACCCAGATCGCGCCAGTCAAGATTGCCACACCCGGTTCCTTCCCCGCAAGTGCCTCGACGATCAGATTGCCTTGCGCTTTGCGTGATAAAATGCTTCAACGCCTTAACGTAAATGCCCGTGGCAACGAGGAACCAGCCTCAGAAGCCAGTTAAGCCTCACGGGTCGGCGTTTCTGGATGAGCTGGCACGGGAGATGCTCTTCCCTCTCATGGCCACACGAGGCCCCTCTTCCTTCCCAGCATTGTGTTCCTCGTGCGATTGGCTCCGGATGTGTGTGGACAGCGTGAACCACTGATCGTGGGCGAAAGCCTTCAGTTTGCGCTGCCCAATGTTTCCAGATTCCGTGAGACAATTCAGGGGAGTGAAGAGATGTTGAAGATGCTGTTGAATGACGAAGCTGGATTTATTGTTTCGGCAGAGTTGATCCTGGTGTCGACGATGCTCGTGATCGGCTTGATCGTCGGTCTGAGCGAAGTCCAGCACGCCGTGGTCAGCGAATTGAACGATGTCGCCGATGCCATCGGCGAAGTGAACCAAGCCTATAGCTACAGCGGGTTCAGCAAGTGCGACAATGGTGGCCAGATCCATGCGGTCACCTACGGGTCGAGCTTCAAAGACACCGCCGATGACTGCGACAACAACCAGTGCGACATCGCTTGCGATCGTCCGACCAACGAGTCCGACAAACACCGCTAATTGCGATCTTATGAGATCGCTGTCGGATGAGAGAATCGCGATGAACACAGAAGCCCAGGGGTGGCCACCCCTGGGCTTTCTTCGTTGGCGAAATGCCAGTCAGTCCCACTTCACGTCGAGTTCGACGGTCAACTCGACCTTCTTTCCGTCGCGAAGCAGCTCAATCTGGACTTCATCCCCGGGGAGTTTATCTCCGACTCGCTCGATCAGTTGGGCCATGTCGGCGATCCGTTGGGCATCGAAAGTCACGAGGAGATCGCCGACCTGAATCCCGGCCCAGGCGGCGGGCTCGTTCTCATAAACCTTGGTGATCTTCAAACCCGCCGTATCGGATTGACCGGACAGCCCCAGCAGGGCTCCTTTACTGCCATCTCCATCGAGATCCTCGGACCCATCGAGATCGCGGGACTGGCTGAGCTTGTCCCATTCTTTCTGATACAGGCGAGTCGGGACGTGGAAGTTGAAGTCCAGCGGCTGGCCGATGCGGCTGTTGATGCCGATGACCTCCCCCCGCATGTTGAACAGCGGCCCGCCCGAATCGCCGCCCACCAGTTCGCAGTCGGTCTGGATCAATCGGTTGACGAGGACGATCACCCGTCCCAGTCGGACTGGAGCGGTTCGCCCCTCCATGTAACCGCCGGGGTGGCCCAGCGAGAGGCACCAGTCTCCGATCTTGAGCGGGGTCTCGCTGACTGAGCGGGAAGCGAGATCACAGTGCGGCCAGTCAGTCCGCGATCCATCGATCTGGATCAGTCCCGAATCGAGATTGCTGTTGCGACCAAGGGTGCGTCCGTAGACCTTGTTGCCATCGGGCAGGGTCACTTCCACTTCCCGCCCCGGTCGGCCCGACACATGACCGGCAGTCATGATCAGGCCGCTCCCCGACACAATCACCCCGCTGCCGTGGGCATCGCGAATCCGCACGGCCACCGTGGCAGCCCTCAGCTGGGGCAACAGTTTCTGGATGTGGGCTTCCAGGGCTTTGAGTTCGGCCACCGATTCGGGGGCCGATCTGGAGAATACCTCGGGGAGCGCCGAGGGCGCGGACGGTTTGGTGATCGTCACTGGCTCATCGGCCTGGGCAGAGAACACCGCCAGCCCCAGGGCCAACCCCAAGGCTCGACTCCAGCGGAAAGGGACAGGCATCACCCACTCCTCACTACGGCGACCGCTGTCTGTTCGATACAACTCATCGATCGAGCACAACCCCTCAGATCGAAACAATCCAGTGATCCGGTCAATCGGGAGAGTCCGACAGTTCGGCTCACGCACTCTACAATAGGCAGGATTCGACGGAACGCAAGCGGTTCTTCGCCAAACTTCGACTGTCATCACCGACTCTTGGGGGATGGAAGGGATTCGCTATGCTTCCCCCGAGTTTCCGGGAATCCGGACCGCGCCCAACGGCGCGATTCGCCCTCGTCCTCCCCCGACCACAATCGCCATGAAGTACGCCCTCATCATTCCCGACGGTTGTGCCGACGAACTCCAGCCGTCGCTCGGAAACCGCACGCCGCTCCAGGCCGCCCGCGTGCCGGAGATGGACCGCATCGCCCAACTCGGTGTCAGCGGGCTGTCACTCAACGTCCCGGATTGCCTTCCCAGTGGGAGCGATGTCGGCACGATGAGCCTCTTCGGCTACAGCCCCCTTGAATTCCACACCGGCCGCGCCCCGATTGAAGCCGCCGCCCAAGGAATCGCCCTGGGCCCCGAGGACTGGGCCATCCGCTGTAACTTCGTCACCGTCGCCGATGAGCGGATGAAGAGCTTTACGGCCGGGCAGATCCCCAACGACGTGGGAGCGTCGCTGATCCGCGACCTGCAGCATGCCTACTGCGGGGACGAACACGTCAAGTTCTACGCGGGCATCAGCTACCGCAACCTGTTGATCTGGCGTGGTCGAGACCGCCAGGCCCCGTTCAGCAGCGACACCTACACCATGCCACCGCACGACATCACCGATCAGCTCATCGCGGAGCATCTCCCGCTCGGCAGCGGAGCGTGCGACCTGCGGGCGATTATGGAGAAGAGCCGAGCAATTCTCGCGGCCAATGCCATGAATCTCGCACGCGGGGAGAAGGCCGCGACGCAGTGCTGGCTGTGGGGGCAGGGCAAGGCCCCGGCTCTGCGGCTCTTCCAGGACCGCTACGGTGTGCAGGGAGCTGTCATCACCGCGGTTGACCTGCTGCGGGGGCTGGGGCGGCTGCTGGGATGGGACATTGTCCACGTGCCGGGTGCGACGGGCTACTTCGACACCGACTACGCGGCCAAGGGGCGCTACGCGATCGAGACGCTGAAGAGCGGTATCGACTTCGTGGTCGTGCATGTCGAGGCCACCGACGAGGCCAGCCATGAAGGGCGCGTCGACGAGAAGGTCAAGGCCCTGGAGTCGATCGACCAACACATCGTGGGCCCGGTCCACGAGTACCTGCGCTCCCAGGGCGAGTACCGCATCCTGATCTCGCCCGACCACCCCACCTTCCTCCGCACCAAAACCCACAGCCACGGGTTCACGCCATTCACCATGGCCGGGCGAGGCCTGCTGCCCAACGGGTCGCAGACCTACGACGAGATCGCCGCTGGACTGACCGGAGTGCGGCTCCCCGAGGGCTGGGACTTAATGGGACGGTTCATCGGAACCGAGAGTTAAGGCCAGCGGACGAAAATCAGGTTCATCCGACTATTTTGGGGGATGGCCTTGAAATTGCGGACAGGCTGGTCTCCACTGGGGTTGTGTTTCGTGGCACGACAAACCAGAGGAGACTTGAGCATGTCCGCGATGGCAGTTTATCGGGTGGTGGGGCTGAATGGCTATGACATTTTGGAGGA
>JAYTWO010000095.1:0-6388 GCA_043743415.1 Planctomycetota bacterium | reverse complement strand
CCCGCAGCTCGCCGAGCTTCGAGGGACATCGAAGCGTGCGACATCGTCTCGGGGTACTCGACCAGTGACTCGACCCCGCCCAGCGATTCCGCGAGTTGGAACACTTTGAGGTTCTCCATCACGCGCTCGGCCTCGGGGCGACCGCCCTTGACATCAAAGCTGAGCATCGCGCCAAACCCCTTTTGCTGCTTCTTGGCAAGGGCGTGCTGCGGGTGCGTTTCGAGGCCGGGGTAGTAGACGTGCTCGACCTTGGGGTGTGCAGCCAGGAACCGGGCCACCGCCATCGCCCCCTTCTGGTGCGCCTCCATCCGAGGGCCGAGCGTCTTCACCCCCCGCAATACCAGCCAGGCATCGAACGGCGAACACGCCAAGCCCAGCGCGTTGGTGATGTAGCTGATGCGGTCGGCATGCTCCTTGGTTCGCGTGATGACGCAGCCACCCACGACATCCGAGTGCCCATTGAGGTACTTCGTCGTCGAGTGAACGACCACATCGACACCCAGTTCGAACGGCCTCTGCAAGTACGGCGAGAGGAACGTGTTGTCGGCAATCGTCAACAGGTTCGCCGCCTTCGCGATCGAGGTGATCGCCGCGATGTCGATGATGTTCAGCAGCGGGTTACTCGGCGTCTCGATCCAGATCCCCTTCGTGTTGGGACGAATGGCTGCCTTGATGTTGGCCATGTCCTGCATGTTCACGAACGAGAACTCGAGCCCCTGCTCGGTCAGCACATTCGCGAACAGCCGGTACGTCCCGCCATAGATGTCGTGCCCGGCGATGATGTGGTCGCCCGGCTTGAACAGATACATCGAGGTCGTGATCGCCGCCATCCCCGTACACGTCGCCCGGCAGTCGATCCCCCCCTCCAGCGAGGCCAGATTCTCCTCCAGCGCCCGCCGCGTCGGATTCCCGCTCCGCGTATAGTCAAACCCCTTGTTCGTCGTCAGCGTGTCCCAAGAAAACGTCGACGACGTATAGATCGGCGTCGTGCAGCTGTTGAACGCCGTGTCCTTGTCGACACCAGTGTGAACGCAGCGGGTTTCGAAGTTCATGCGAGAGAGTCCTGGGGTGGTCCGAGAGGCTGGCCACATGGCGACCCTGCGGGGTCAGGGGATGCGAAGGAGCAGTTTATGGTGGAAGCCCCTTGTCGACAATCAGCGGGCGATCATATGACCTACTTGCGGAACCTCTAGGAGGTATATCCCGACAGAAGTTCATCGGGATGTGACTGTCAGTAACAATACCGGCCATGTCAACGTGCGTCATTCTTGACGCACGTCATTAATGACGTACAATTCGGGTAACGTTCTTTTCACCACACTCCCAGCAAAAGGCACCAGCATGAAGGCCAACCCCGGTGGCTCGATTCATCCCAACGCGATCGTGGGGCGTGATCTTTTGATCACCCAAATCTGGAAGAGGCTCGAGCAACAGTGCGTCCTGTTGAATGCGGAGCGGCGAATCGGCAAGACCTCCGTGGTCAAAAAGATGGTCGCAGAGCCCCCTGCGGGCTGGTTTGGCGTCTATCAAGACCTGGAGGACATCAAGCTCGCGAGTGACTTCGCGGTTGCGGTTCACGAGGAGGTTCAAAAGTTTCTCAGCAAGTGGAGTCGGGCTGTTAATGCAGCCAAAGACTTCTACGACGCTCATGACTTTGGCGATCTCACCAAGCGCCAAGGGCGACCGTGGAAGGAGTTGCTGACCGCTGCCATTAAAGACTTGATTGAGGCTAAGCCCCAAGAGCGGCTCGTCTTGTTCTGGGATGAAGTCCCCTACATGATCGCCAACATCGCGAAAGCAGAAGGCGAGCAAACTGCTGCCGAAGTTCTCGACACGCTTCGCAGACTCCGTAACCAGTACCCCGACCTCCGAATGGTGTTTACCGGATCTATTGGCCTGCACCATGTTTTGGCAAGCCTGCATGCAGCTGGAATTGCCTCAGAACCGGTCAATGACATGGCCTCGATTGAGGTCACGCCGCTCGCCCCAGCTGACGCCATCGACCTCGCCAGAAAGCTAATCGAGGGCGAGAAACTCAAGTTCGATCACATGGCCCAAGCTGCGGAAGCGATCACGGGCTTGACCGACTGCTTCCCCTTCTACATCCAGCATGTCGTCAGTTCACTCGCACAGGACCAACTCCCCGCCCACCCGGAACAAGTTCGTGAATTGGTACAGCGCCATCTGGTGGATGCGAATGATCCGTGGGAGTTGGGCCACTTCCGCACTCGAATCCCGATTTATTATCGCGACCCTCGGGATGCCAAGCTGGTCGGACTGCTCCTGGATGCCCTGTCCGTGACCGAGGGACATCGATCACTCAATGAACTTCAGAGTGACATCAACAGCCAGACCGATCAACTCGACGACCGCGATCTGCTCGTTCGTGTCCTTCATCTCATGGAACGCGATCACTACATCACCCGCGACACGGGTGGCAGATACCAGTTTCGGTTCCCGCTCATCCGTCGCTGGTGGAAACTGGATCGGGGGCTGTAATGGCCGACAATGACTTTATCTGGCGTTTCACTCCCAGCCGCACCGAGCCGGAACTGCTGGAGAGTATCTTTGTACAACGGCATGCGCTGCTGAAGGACATCCAGGAGCGGGTGGCTGACAGTGCCACCACTGGCAGCATGCACCATGTGCTGCTGATCGGCCCGCGTGGCATCGGCAAGACCCACCTGATCTCGCTGTTGCATCATCGTGTCACGCAAGACGCTGCGTTGAATGAGAAGCTGCGGATCGCGTGGTTCCTCGAAGACGAAACCATCACGTCGTTCGTTCAGCTCTTGAAACGCATTTACGAGTTGCTCTCGGAAGAACACCCGCAGCAGTTCCCCAAAGAGTGGCTCGAATCGCAGCTGGAGAAGTCCCCGGCTCAGATCGAGAAGAACCTGGAGGCGGAACTCGTCCGCCAGTTCCAAGACAAGACGCTGCTGCTGTTCATCGAGAACCTCGATTACGTCTTCGACGGACTCGGCATCGAGGGGCAGAAGAAATGGCGATCGTTCCTGCAGGAACATCCCCACACCTGCATCGTGGCCACTTCGCAGCGACTGTTCCGAGGGGTCCAGAAGCGCACGGAACCATTCTTCGGGTTCTTCGCGCCGATTCATCTGCACCCGCTGAAGGTCAACGATGCCGTCGAGCTGCTGAGCCACATTGCCGAACGTCGCGGGCAGACCGATCTGCTGCAATTCCTGCACACGCCCGACGGGCGCTCCCGCGTCCGGGCCATCCACCATCTGGCGGGGGGGAACCACCGCATCTACATCGTGCTATCGGGCTTCATCACGCGCGATTCACTCGACGAACTGACTCAACCGTTCGAGAAGATGGCCGATGAATTGACCCCGTACTACCAGGAACGCATGCGCTGGCTCAGCCCCCAGCAGCGGCAGATTGTCGAGTTTCTGTGCAATCAGAACTCTCCCTGCACTCCCAAGGAGATGGCCCGCCAGATACTGGCTGCGGAGAACACGATCAGCAGCCAGCTCAAGAAGCTGTTGGAATACGGGTACGTTCTGCGATCGCCGCGCGGGCGAGAGTCGCTGTACGAACTGGCTGAACCGCTCATGCGGTTGGCGAGTGAGATCAAGGAGAAGCGGAAGAAGCCGCTGCGGTTGATCGTTGATTTCTTGCGGATTTGGTATCGACCAGAACAGCTTGCTGAATTGTCAAGAAGCGCAAGCAACGAGCTTGTCGTCCACTATCTGAATGAGGCAATCCGGAGCCTCCAGAAGGGCCCTGACCCGAGACTCAGAGCGATTGCAGGCGACATCTTGCGTGCCAAATCTGAAAAACAAATTGAAGAGCTTGTCGCTGCGCTGGAGGAACTCGCACATATCGCCCCAGACTCAGCAGTCTGGGGCGCATTAGGACAATACCAGCTCGAACTTCATCGATACGAGGCATCTGTAGCCAGTTGCGAAAAGGCAATCGACGCAGACCCACACAATGTTATGGCGATCGTTTCAAAAATGTCCTCTCTCATCGCTATGGGTCGGGCGGAGAATCTCGTTAGCCTTCATTCGTCATTTTTAGTGGAACTATTTTATAACCTGAGAATCGTTACGATGCCGACCGGAGGGTTGATCCCGGTGCTGAAGCAGTTTCTTACAGCGTATTCGAACAATGGAGCACTGGGAGTCTTCGGCGATTCTCTGATTTGCAGCCTCGGTGATAAGTATACGGAACACTCGCATCCAAAATCCCTCGACGAATGGCGGGACAGCTGGCTGGAAGCCGCCTCACAGTACCCTGAGATGGAACTCCCGCTGCGAATCTTCCGCGTCGGAATCGAGTACCTCAAAACGAAGGACGAGCGAGTGATGCTCGACCTGATCGCCACCGAACGTCGGATTTTACGGCAAGCTCTGGGGCTGGAAGAGATGGCAGATGATGAGTCGACAGTGATCTGACAAGAGTGCCGGCTCGTACTGACCAATCACATATTCAACTTCGCAAAGGCTGAGGCGTGGGCCATCAGCCCTGTGGCGAAGGCCCGGAATGAAAGCTCAACTGAAGGGCACTGAAATTGTCCCTTTCTCCCCGCAACAGCATCCGACAGTAGCAAACAAGTGCCATCATACAAGCGGTCTCTCAGGAGTCTGGTGAGAAGTAGCTCATACCGCTTGGCATATGAGGCCCCTTGAAACTCAGGAAATACCGGGTAGTGAGGTTCCTTCACTCGCACTGCCGTTTGGGACTTATCGCAGTCCTCAAGGATAAACACAAATCCCAGCCAGGGACGCTGCGATGGTGCATAGGCTCCCTCACGGTAAGCTGCCCACAAGTCGGTTGCGTTTCCGAGTGCTTCTTCAGTTCGGTTGTTGAAGTTGTTACCGAAGGATGGACCGACTTGAGCCTTGAACTCAATCACGGCCAGCAGTTGTCCATTGACGACCGCCACCAGATCCCAATTCTTCTCCGCTCGATAGAACCCCGGCAGTTCCAGCTTTCGTTCCCAATGGACTTCCGCACTCGGAATACCGGCCTCGATCAGCAACTCGCGGCACAATTTCACAAACCCATCCAGATGCTTTCCCCCGGTGACCGCAGTTCGCAAACCCGCATCCCGCTGGCCGGACTCAGCACCCTGCTTCTTGGATTGTTTGTCGCGAGTCAACCAGAAGTGGCGGACTGCTTTCCGGACGCCCTCATCGAGATCGATCATGGAAGTTCACCTTGGCTTTGGTCAACAAATCGATGGAACCGCTCAATCGCTTTCGAGCACTCTCGCAGTACGTCTCGTCGACTTCGAAACCAATGCTGTGCCGACCGCATTGCATCGCAGCCAGTGAGGTTGTGCCGGTTCCGAGAAATGGGTCCAGGACGGTGTCGCCGACAAAGCTGAACATGCGGATCAGCCGATGGGCGAGTTCGACGGGATACGGGGCGGGGTGATGGCGAGTCGACGCTCCGGTGACTCCCGTCCAGATTTGTTGGAACCATTCTCGTTGGAGTGGTTCCGAGATCACGCTCAGCACTCGCTCCGTTAGCGATGGGCTCCGATAGCCGCCCGGCTTGCGCTCCATCAGAATGAACTCGATGTCGTTCTTGATCACCGCGTTCGGTTCATAGGGTTTCCCCATGAACCCGCCTCCGCTCCCTTCAGCTTCGTAGGCCGCATTGGCGATCTTATGCCAGATGATTGGCGACAGATTATCGTAACCCAGCATCCGGCAGTGTTCCTGGATCGAGGCATGCAGTGGCACGACGGTGTGGCGACCGTTGTTCTTCTTGCGAGAGAGGCAGACATCTCCGACGACACAGACCAATCGCCCGCCGGGTACGAGAGCGTTGTAACACCGCTTCCAAACCATATCGAGTTGCTTGAGAAAATCCTCGTAATCTTCCCAGTGGCCCAGCTGACCATCGGAGTCCCGGTACTTCTTGAGGGTCCAATAGGGCGGAGAAGTGACAACCAGTTGCACCGACTCCGCAGGCAATTTCATCTGCCTCGCATCTCCACGAAAGACATCGTGATGTGTGGGAATGTCTCGGACAGATCCCTCGATCAAGGCCATCAATCGAGCATTCTTCGCGATCGCAGGAATCGCGATCTGAGGATTGGGGAGGTCGTGAAGCTCCGCAGGCAGGTAGGCGTCGAGGTCCGTCTCCTCCGGGGCCTCAAGGATGGCTTCTGTCATATTCGACTCCCCGTTCTGTTGTATGAGGCTCTCGTCCGCAGAAAAACGGAATGAATTCCGTTCTACATCCGCTCCACCGTCTGTATCCCCAGCAACCCCAACCCGAGTTCCAGCACGCGGCTGGTCAGTTCGGCGAGCAGGCAGCGGCTGTGGCGGAGGGACTCGTTGGGTTCGTCTTTGATGGGGCTGTGTTGGTAGAAGGTGCTGAAGGCGTTGGCGGTTTCGAAGAGGTA
>JAYTWO010000094.1:0-3706 GCA_043743415.1 Planctomycetota bacterium | reverse complement strand
AAATCGTTGTTCCAGCGAGGGTCACACCAATGACTGAGCCGACCGAACCATCGCAGCGGCGCATGGCCTGACGGCGGCCAGTCGTACGCTGCGTACCCCACCACTACTTCGCCGTTCTGCTTCGTGGCATTTGCCCGAATGTGATACGTTGCCGACAGTTCCGGCAGACGAATCGCTGTTCCTCCAGGCCGAGAGTCTCACTGTCTGAGATTCTCTCTGCGAGGAGTGTCCCGTTCACGGACCGAGTGTTTCCCCGAGCGGGTTCAACCTCTGTCTCCATTCTCCGTTCAGTAGCAGACCAATGGACCTTCAGCACATCCGCAATCTGGGCATCTCGGCCCATATCGACTCCGGCAAAACGACCCTCAGCGAACGCATCCTGTTTTACTCTGGACGCATCCACAAGATGGAAGAAGTCAAGGGGGACGGCGACGGGGCCACCATGGACTTCATGGACCTCGAAAAGGAACGCGGCATCACCATCACCAGCGCCGCGACGCAGGTGATTTGGGGCGCGACCAAGGTCGACGGCTCCAAGGAAGACTACACGATCAACCTGATCGACACCCCCGGCCACGTCGACTTCACCGTCGAAGTCGAGCGGTCGCTGCGCGTCCTCGACGGCGCGATTCTCGTGCTCTGCTCGGTGGGCGGCGTACAGTCGCAGTCGCTGACCGTCGACCGCCAGATGAAGCGGTATAAGGTGCCCCGCATCGGGTTCGTCAACAAGATGGACCGCACCGGTGCCAACTTCTTCAGCGTGGTGAAGCAGGTCCGGGACAAGCTGCACGTGACTCCGGTGGTGCTCCAGATTCCGATCGGCTCGGGTCCGAACTTCGAAGGTGTGATCGATCTCATTCAAATGCGAGCGATCTACAATGAAGGCAAGAAGGGGATGGATGTCGTCGTCAAGCCGATTCCGGAAGACTACCTCGACCAAGCCCAGGAGTACCGCGCGGCGATGCTCGAAGCCCTGTCGATGTACGACGACGAGCTGATGGCGTCGATCCTGGAAGAGACCGAGTTCCCCGCTGAGAAGCTGGTCCCGATCATCCGCAAGGCGACGCTCTCCCACGAGATCACGCCGATGATGTGCGGTTCGGCATTCAAGGATAAGGGCGTGCAGACGCTCCTCGACGCCGTGGCGGCCTACCTGCCCAGCCCGCAGGACCGCACCGTGACCGCCATTGACAACGACGCCACAGCCGCAGCTCGCAAGAGCGGCGAGATCAAGCCCGATGAGTTCAAGCGGATCACGCTGACTCCCGACCCGACGAAGCCGGCCATCGGCATGGCCTTCAAGACGGTCGTCGAGCAGTTCGGTCAATTGACCTACACGCGGTTGTACCAGGGCACCTTGAGGAAGGGCGAGACCTACACCAACACCCGCACGGGCAAGTCGGTGCGGTTTGGCCGTCTGGTGCGGCTGCATGCGGACGAGCGGCAGGACATCGACATCGCCGAGGCCGGTGACATCATCGCCGTGGTCGGGGTCGATTGCGCGACGGGGGACACCTTCGTCGGTTCGGGTCTGGAAGACGTGTCGCTGGAAAGCATCTACGCCGCTGAGCCGGTGATTCGTCTGTCGATTGAACCGGTCAACCGGGACAACGCCAACAACCTGAGCAAGGCCCTCGAACGCTTCCGTCGTGAAGACCCGACCTTCCATGTGATGAGCGACCCGGAAACGGGCGAAACCCTCATCGCGGGGATGGGACAGCTGCACCTCGAAATCTACGTCGAGCGCATCAAGCGCGAGTACAAGTGCGAGACCAAGGTCGGCCAACCGAAGGTCGCGTACAAGGAAACGCCGCAGAAGGTCGTGGAGTTCAATTACAAGCACAAGAAGCAGACCGGGGGTTCTGGTCAGTACGCTCACGTCGTCGGGAGGATATTCCCGTTGCCGGAAGACAACACCAAGAACTACGAGTTCTTCAACAAGATTTCGCAGGGCAAGATCCCTGGCCAGTTCATTCCGGCCATCGATTTCGGCTTCCAGCGGGCCTTGGTGAAGGGGCCATTGTGCGAGTGCGAAGTGGTGCGGGTCGGCGCGGAAATCGTCGACGGCGGCTACCACGATGTCGACTCCTCGGAACGGTCGTTCGAAACGTGTGCCTGGCACATCATGCGGGACAACCTGCAACTCGCGGACATGGCGTTGCTCGAGCCGATCATGAAGCTCGAAATCGAAGTGCCCGAAGAGTACCAGGGGCCCGTCACCGGTCACTTGTCCTCGAAGCGGGGGGTGATCGGCCAGACCGGGACCAACCTCGGTGTGGCCGTCATTAACGCGGAAGTGCCGCTGGCCAACATGTTCGACTACGCCAACGAACTGCGGTCGATGACCCAGGGCAAGGGCGGTTTCAGCATGGAGTTCGCCTCGTACCAGAAGGTGCCCAAGAGCATCCAGGCCGAAGTCGTCGAACGCAGCCGCAAGGAAAAGGCCGAGAAGGCCAAGGGCTAGGGTGCTGTCAGCGATCAGCTGTCAGCCTTCAGCCAGAGTTGCTGAGCCCAGGGGTGGATCGTGAGATGCGCCCCTGGGTTTTTCATTGGGAGTTTTCAGTGGTCAGTTTTCAGTGGTCAGTCAGAAAGATGGATTGACTGACAACTGATGACTGGCAACTTCTTCCCTCAACGTCGATACACGACAGACTCACGTCTGCCGCTCGCTGTCGATCAACCATCAACCATAAACCCTCTTCCCCCTATGGTCGACAACCTCCCCCTGCACACGCACACTCACGGCGGCCTTACCATTGAGGGCTGGTCGCGGGCGGCTGTGCAGACTTACTGGCGCATCCCGGAACTAAAGATCGGGTTCGACATGGGGGGCAGTCCGTGGTCGTTCATGGGGACGCAGACGTTCTTCATTACGCATGCCCATCTCGATCATCTGGCCGCGCTGCCCGCGTTCGTGGCGCGGCGGAAGATGATGAAGATGGATCCGCCGATCATCTATGTGCCGGATGAGATCGTCGAGTTCGTCGACCGCATGCTGAAGTCGTGGCAACGCCTCGATCGCGGGCGGATGCTCTGCCAGCTCATCGGAGTCAAGCCAGGGGATGAGTTCGAACTGTCGCGGGAACACCTCGTGACCGCGTTCGATACCAAGCACACGGTCCCCTCGCGCGGATACATCATCTGGGAACGCCGCCGCAAGCTGAAGCCGGAGTACGTGGGCCTGAGCGGTGACCAGATCCGCGACCTGCGCTACAGCGGCATCGATGTCAGCGGCGAGGTCCGCACCCCGATCGTCTGCTACTGCGGCGACACCGCCCCCGAGGGCCTCGACGCCGATCCCGCGATCTACAAGGCCAAGATCCTGATCACCGAGATGACCTTCTTCCGCCCCGAACACCGCCGCGAAAAGATTCACAAATTCGGCCACACCCACCTGGACGACCTGCTCGAACGGGCCGACAAGTTCCAGAACGAACTGATCATCCTCGGCCACTTCAGTACCCGTTACCACGACCGCCAAGTCACAGCCGCCATCGACAAACGCCTCCCGGAACATCTGCGCGAGCGGGTCAAGCTGTGGTGTTAGAGTCTTGCCAGGACTCAGAATCGGTGTTCGGTTGGCGGTTGGAGTTTCAGGGTTTAGAGCGGTCCCACCCTCGGTCTTTACAGATCTCCGCAAGCCTCGAACAGGTTCAGGCAGGTCTGGGCGGACACGGCCTGTTGGATCTCGCCGGTGGCTTTGACG
>JAYTWO010000093.1:0-17281 GCA_043743415.1 Planctomycetota bacterium | reverse complement strand
CGTCTCCGGAGGCATGAAAGGGACATGGCACATGGGGCGTTACACTGGCCCAAAGGCTCGCGTCAATCGTCGACTGAGCTTTCTGGTTTACGAAAGCGCCGGGGCTGTCAGAGCTTCCGAGCGCAAGCCGAATCCCCCGGGACAGGCGACCCGTCGGAAGAAGCTGTCGAACTACGGCACCGCCCTGAACGAAAAGCAGAAGATCAAGCACTACTACGGGCTGCGTGAAAAGCAGTTGCGTCGGTACTTCGCCAAGGCCCGCCGCATGAAGGGCAACACCGGGGACCATCTCCTGGTGCAGTGCGAGCGTCGGCTGGACAACACCGTGCGTCGTGCCGGGTTCACGATCACCCGCATGCAGGCTCGCCAGGGTGTGGCTCACGGCCACTTCCAGGTCAACGGTCGCACCGTCACCATCCCGTCGTTCCAGGTCTCGGCCGGGGACATCGTGACCGTCAAGAACCGTCCGAATCTGAAGGAACTGTATGCTCAACTGACAGCTTCCTCGCAGAGCTACGACTGTGCCTGGGTCTCGATGGACCGCGATGAACTCAAGGCCGTCGTCACGACGGTGCCGAGCCCCGCCGACATTAGCCTGCCGGTGAATGCCGGTGTGGTGGTGGCGTTCCTCGCCCGGTAGTTTCGCTGTCGAAGTCGAATTACAAACACCCGGTGGCTCAAGTCGAGCGATCGGGTGTTTTCGTAAGTGGGATAGTCTCCGAGCTCTCTGACAGGCTGGAAGCTGATCCCACGGAAACAAGTCACATGTCCGGCAGTCTTCTGACTCGCGAATTGGGGAAGTGGGCCTTGCTATGCGGGCTCTTGGGCGTGTTGGTGGGGTCGGCGTGCGCCCTGTTTTTGGCGTCGCTCGATCTCGTCACGCGGATGCGTTTCGAGCATCCGGAGTTGCTCTGGCTGTTGCCCATCGCGGGGGCCATGACGGGCTGGATGTATCTGCGTTGGGGCCAGTCAGTGGCCATGGGAAACAACCTTCTCATCGAACAGATTCACTCACCGGGCGAGGGAGTGCCGCTGCGCATGGCTTCTCTGGTGTTCCTGGGGACGCTCCTGACGCATGTCTGTGGAGGCTCTGCCGGTCGCGAAGGCACCGCCGTGCAGATGGGAGGCGGCATTGCCGGAGGACTGGCCCAACTGCTGCCGGGGTTGTCACCGCCGGAGCTGCGCGTGCTGCTGATGGCGGGAGTGGCTGCGGGGTTTGGCGGCGTGTTCGGCACGCCGGTGGCCGGGATGGTCTTTGCTCTGGAGGTGGCGGTCTTGGGGCGGATTGAAACGCGGGGGGTGCTGCCGTGTCTGGTGGCCTCGTTCGTCAGCGACTGGACCTGCATCGCTTGGGGGACTGGCCACACGCATTACGCGGTGCAGAGCCTGATCCCCGAGGGAGCCACATTCTCTCTCACGCCATTGAAATGGAATCTGATCCACTTCGCAGCGATCGGCGGCGTGCTGTTTGGATTGACCGCGCGGCTGTTTGCCGGAATGACGCACGGGATTCAGAATCTCTTCGATCGCTATTGTCAGTCTCCGATCATCAGGCCGGTGGTCGGGGCGGGCGTGGTCATCGCCCTCATGGGGCTGCTCGGGACTCGCGATTACCTGGGGTTGGGAGTCTCTTCAACCGACCCGACTGCTGCGACGATTGTGAATGCGTTTCACGTCGGAGGCGTGCAGCCGTGGAGCTGGGCCTGGAAGCTGCTGTTCACGGCGGTGACGCTGGGGAGCGGGTTCAAAGGGGGCGAAGCGACTCCGCTGTTTTTCACGGGGGCGGCGCTGGGGAATACGTTGGCAGTCGTGGCCGGGATGCCAGTCGATTTCTGTGTCGCGCTGGGGTTCGTTTCGGTCTTTGCGGGAGCGACGCACACGCCGATCGCCTGCACCGTGATGGCGGCTGAAATATTTGGAGGCGAGTCGATCCTGTACTACGCGATCTCTTGCCAGCTGGCCCATCTGTGCAGCGGGCGGGGGGTGTATTCGGCTCAACGGGCAGCGAGAGAGATGTCGGAATCAGCGAGCAGGTCGGAAAGTGGGAACACTCATCTCCGCTGATCACCACTAATATCTATTAATCAGGGCATGTGGTCGATGATTCGCGACGATTTGTTGAATCCACAGCAAGTGTATTCGGAATTAGTGGTCATCAGCGAAGAGGAGTGTTCCAATCTCTTCCCCGTCCCCCCTGATGCAGAAGGATGATTACCGTTCGGGCTGAGTCCCGTCGATCAATGATCGCAGCCTCGTGCCGAAGCGGGCCAAGGAGAAGTGTTCGTGGGCCTTGTGGGTGATGCTCTCGGAAAGGCGCTGGCGGGACTCCGAATCAGAGAGTTCAGCGATGGCGTCGGCGAACTCGGACCGGTTGTGACAGCCTCGACCACCGAGGACTTCCAGTTGCTCGATGAAGCCACCGCGATGGTCGACGATGGGGAGGCACCCCGCGCGGGCCGCCTCGGCGACGGTGCGACCGAATGATTCGGTCAACGTGGGGTGATGATACAGCAGTGCGTCCCAGTTCCAGACATGTGAGCGGGCCTGCCAGCCTGCGGGAAAGAAGGTGGCTCGACCGCAGCAA
Organism: Planctomycetota bacterium; assembly: GCA_043743415.1. Taxonomy (GTDB): domain Bacteria; phylum Planctomycetota; class Planctomycetia; order Planctomycetales; family Planctomycetaceae; genus TH-plancto1. The sequence continues at coordinate 14,697 of JAYTWO010000093.1, read as the reverse complement.
GCCGTTTGCAGCTGAGCCTGCATGGCAGTCGGGCAGCCGACGAACTCCCAGTCGACGTGGGGATGCTGGGTGGCGAGATGGGCGTAGAAGGCGGGAAGCGAGTCGGGCCACTTGCGGGCGGTGGGGGTGCAGATCCGCCCAATCCGCAGTCGGCCCTCGGGGCGCGGCCGGGGCGTTGACGGGCGAATGGGGAGCGGGACGCCTTGCCAGAGCACGGTCGCGTTCTTGGCTCGGCACTGCTCGGCCAGCCAGCGCGAGCAATAGACCGTGCGGTCGGCGGGCTGGCGACGACCGGCGGAATGCACATACTGGATCGTCAACGCCCCGTGCCAGAGACTGGTATGACCGGCAGAGATGTTGTGCAGAATCACCAGATCGGGGTGTACTTGCCGGATGAATTCCGAGGTGCAGTGGGGCCAGTGCAGGACTTGATGTGGCTCGAATGCCTGGCGCGTGACGGTGTCGACTCGCGAGAGAAATGCCACGGTATGCTTTAGCTGGGGCATGGCCCGCGTGACGCTCCACGCGCAGGCGGCTGTGCCTCCGACGATCTGTCCGACGTTGCAGACCTGCAGCAGGTGCATCTAGTGACTCCGGTTCCAGCGGGCCTGAAAGCGCTGGCGATCCGCGTGCCAGAGCGATCGCTGATTGGACAATTGATGCGCGGTCCGATGCGACAAGTGAGAGAGCGCCAGACCGGGAACGGTGGTCCCGGTGGGGATCGCCGCGTCGACGAAATGATCGCGGACTCTCAGTTGGAAATCGGTATCGGAGAAGTACAGGTGCAGGGCTTCGTCGAAGCCACCGACCGCTTGGAATGTGTCGCGGAGAGTGGCAAAACACCACCCTTCCAGAACCTCGACCGAGTGAATGAGGTACGTCTCTTGTCGCGACTCGACACCGCTGATCCTCGCCTGGCTGTTTAGCAATGGCGCGAGCAGTGCCTCGACCCACGGACCGGTGGAGAGCGTGTCGTTATTCAGAAAGACGAGGGTGTCTGTGCGGCAGCGGTGAGCTGCGGTGTTCCAGGCTGCGGTCAATCCCTGTCGCGGGAGAGCGAGGATTTCGGTATTGGGATCGTCGAGTTCGTGCAACCGGCGCAGCGACTCCGCTGAGCTGCCGTTGTCGACGACTAGGACCGGCCAACGCTGCGCGTCGCACCGCCGGAGCGATCGAATCGCTTGCAGCGTCAGCTCGGGGTGGTTGAACTGAGGGATGATGATCGTGGTGGTCAGCGAGGGCACGTTTGAATGTGGCGACATGTGAAACTCGCTCTCCGAAGGTATCCAAAGTGAGCGACTTGAGTATCGGTGGTGTTGAAAACCTGTGGAACACTCATCTTCGCTCATCAACGCTAATCCAGACCCGGTCAGCGGTGATTTGGATTTAGTCCAAAACAACTCCCCGATTTGGTTTTGAACAGAAGGTAACGAAGGTAACGAAGGAAACGAAGAGCCTTTGGATTGATCCCTTCGTTACCTTCGTTACCTTCTGTTCAAATCGGGATGTTCATTGTGTTCAGTTCCTGAGTGGTCTCTGCTCTGCCGATAACGACTTACCCGTCTTCGCGGATCGACACGGGGATGTCCGGGATGGCTGCCACCGCTCGATGAAGTCGTTCGTGTTTGCTCGGGCTGGCGGGAGTCGTGGGCCGCTGAGGCGGGGGTTCTTTATTCCAGTGATGCGGCTTGAAGTCCCGCATCGGACCGAGTCCTTCGGGAGTCCGCCGCACCTGTTCCGTGTACAACCCACGTGTCGGCTCCAGCGCGGGGGTGCCGATCTCGGAGGCGATGCGATCCAGGACCGACTCCGCCGTCTGGTACGAGAAATAATCGTTCAGCCGACTCTCGGGAGTCACCGAAATGAGTTCCATCCCCGCCAGTGACATGGCCCGCCGCGAGAGTCGCAGGTACTGGGCCACTCGAAAGTAATGCAGGTCGGTCTGGAGTGCTGCGGCGAGCGGTTTGGATTCGTCGAAGTGATACTGGCGCGGGGAGCCGAGTGCTTCGATCTCGGGAGCGGTGAGTCCCTGCTGGAGACAACGGTGGTGGAAATCCTTGAGGAGTTCGCGAGGTGTGTAGTGAACTCCCACCGAGGCAGCCCGCTCGATCCACGCGGGTCCAGGGGCAATGTGCATGCCGCACCCCGCGAGGTACAGCGTGCGGAACCCCAGGACATAGGCGATGTGTATCGCCTGGATCAGCGAGTCCTGCCAGTCGGTGATGCCAACTCGCTCAGGGGGAGCTTCCGTAGCGGTCGCGGTGGCCGAGCGATACAAGAAATTATGGAACCCCACCGTTTGATCGCGGTCAAAGAACAGCGTGTTCGGGCTGTCGCAGACCTTACCCGTCGTGCCGGGCACGACATCCATCGCCCGCCCTCGCGGAACGAACTTCATAATCGAGGGATCGAGGTAGGTCGACCGCTGAAAGCGTCCCGTGGGGTCGTACGCGGTCCAGAAGGTCGGACGCAACAGCCCATGCCCAGCCAGGTTGATCGAGAATTTGGGCAGGGGGGAGGCTGCGATCTGCTCCGTGGGGAGCGAGGCGAGCGCGGGTCCTCCTCCGATGATCCAACAACCGGTGCGAGACGGCCCGCTATACGCATCGGCCAATGGAAGGCGTATTTCAGTTCCGTCAGTGGCGAGTCGGTAGAACATCAAGAATGGCTCCAGCAACGCAAGGAGGGTGACCAGGGAGGGCAATGAGTCTCGACAATGGCGGCGATGCCACACGAGTGCGGTCCGCCCCTCTGCGGGCGAACCGCTTTACGACTACGAGTTGCTCAATGATCCCGATGATCCCGATGTGTTCGACGTGTTCGATGAAGTGGAGTAATCCGTGTCCGTCGAACTCCCCCAGCTCGAGATCAGCCACGAGGACGAACTGGTCCAGAAGCTGCTCGAACCCGTGGACATAGACTGGGTCGTCGAGGATCCAGTGCTGCTGCCCCCGCCTGTGCCGGACGTGAGGCCGAGGCTGTTGTTGCCGGTGGAGGATCGACCGCTGCTCGATGAACCCGTGCTGGCGTTCGTGCCCGACAGACTTTGACTGGTGCCATCGGAGGAGTTGCTCGAAGTCCCGGAATTGCCGCTGGAGGAGAAGCTGCGACTGCCAGAACTGCTTGTTTCGTGACTGGATGCGGAGGACAGTCCCGATGAGGAGACATCCGATGAAGTCAGATCCGCACTGGAGCTGTCGCTGGAAGGGAGGCTCTCACTCGATGGCGCTGAGGTGGCGGATGAGGAGTCTCCCGATGTCGAGTTCGTCGACTGGTGCGATGGGTGCGATGAAGAGCTGTGTTCCTCGGAAGACAGGCCGCTGGAGGGAGTGACCGACTCATCGCTTGTCGACGACGAACTCTCATCCGTGGTGGTGGCGGAGGTGACGCCGGAGAGTGATGTGGCAGAACCCGAGAGCGAGTCTGAGAGAATCCACGAAGAGAGATCCGAAGAGCCGTCCGAGCCGTCCGACCCATCGGAGGAATCGTCGGATGAACTGTTGTCAGAGCTGTGGTCGCTGGAGACGCTCGAGGAGACGAGCGAGGACGGCGGGTTGCCAGTCGAGTGACTGCCTCCGCCACCCCCACTGGAGGAGAGGATCTGGTCGGTCAGCGAGATGTCGCCGCCATTCGAGGGCACATGGTCCGGCAGTTCCCAGCGCTCGTCTTGCGGTGGCTCGGGCCATTGCTCGCGCGGGTCTTCGGGACCGACCTCCAGGCGGAAACGCGGGGCGTGGTCGAACAGCACGCGGACTTTCTCGATGACGCCGGTCGACAGCCGAGTTCCGCTGGCGTCCTCGATCGTGACGGGGCCTTCCCAGGGAATCAACAGCGTGCTTTGCGGCAGCGTCTCCACGGCATAGCGGGCTGTGGGCTGGGAATAGGTGCGGAAGAACTCGCGAGCAAAGGCCACCGAGTCGGACTGCGTCCGCATCCACGGCACCCACAATCGGAGACGGCGATTGCCGAACGCCTGGCAACTGTCCGGCTCAAAGTAATTGGCCCGCCAGCGGTAGACGCGGCGGGCGATTTGGCCGCTATAGTCGCGGTGGTCGTAGATGTAATCGCCGGTCAGCAGGAGCCGATTAAAGATCAGCTCGCGATCGCGGGTCTCTTCCAACGACACCAAGTCCCGACCGAGTCGAAACGTCGACTGCACCGAGATCCGACGGCGCAGAAAGAAGAACCGCCCGAAGGCGTCGACGCCCCAACTGGCCTGAGCCCGCAACGCGAGATCCTTGAGGATCGAGCGGAGTGACTCTTCGCCCCGGAACTTGGCGGTCAGCGGCTGGACGGGGTGCTGAGGGGCTTCGATGAGTACCGGGACGTAGGAGATGTGGGTCTGGTTCACCACATGCTGTTGGATCAGCAGCCGGACGAAGGCGTCAATCGTCGACACTTGATGGGCGGCTTCCCAGTTTCGATCCGGGTCATTCGAGAACAGATCGGTGGCTCCGTAGCGCTGCGGCTGTCGTTCCGGGGGTGAGGCCTCGAAGCCGCCGGGAAAGACCTCATTCAACTCGATCGACATCCCGGCCAGTCGCAGCCGCACGAGGCCGGGATACTGATAGCGACACTCCTCGACGCGACCCAGATACCAGCGCTGCCCCACGGCTCCTTCGCAGCTGATCCAGTCGCCGATCTGAATCGCGCCACGTTCTTGGAACTCACGTTGCAGGACGAGTTCGCCCGTGCCGCAGCCGCCTTGACGATGGAGTTCAAACCAGCACCCGCCAATGGCCCGATCCGACAACAGCACGGGAGTGCCGGTGGGAGTGGGACCGTGATGCAGGATGCGGCGAGTGGACATCGGGGAGGCCGGTGAAGAGGAGGACTGGTTTCGAAATCATTGAGTCCGGAACGGACAACTCAGGGAGCCGAGGTCTCAATCGTCGGTCGACTGGCATGGACCACCAGTGTGTAGGTGAAGAGCTGTTTGCGGGAGAGGTCGTACTCGAACCGGACCGTGGCGCAATCGCGGAACGAGCGATAGGTGGCGGTGGCGGGATCGAAGTACAGGAACAGGCGATAGCGATCCACGGAGGACGAGGAGTGGACCGCCTGGCGCAGCGCTTCGAGCGTGAGGAACATCTCCTCTTCGCTGAGGCGGAGGTGGCCCGCGTGGGAGCCGATCTGGCCTTCGAGGGCGATGTCGACGCCGCCCGACGTATGCCCCACGAGCAGGTCACCGGTGACCTGCGGGGCTTTGAGTTTCGCGAAGTCGAACGAGTCTTGAACCCGGACCGAAGTCACGGGTTGGGGGAGTTCGAAGACGGAGTTGGAGCGGATGATGGACGGGCGGAAGGAGAACATGTGGGGAGTGGGGAGGAGGGAGTGGGGAGTGGTATTGGTTCCGGTGGATTGCGGATCAGCCCTGGCGATGGCGGGTGGCCAGACCTTGGAGCCTCAGATCCCGCATCAGCGCGTTCACGTCAGCGGTCTCGCGGACCTCGATCGTGATCCCGCCGAAGTGGTTGACCGTTGACGAGGAGTGGTCGAGTGCGGGGGACTGCGGCGTGGAATCAGCGCTGGTACTGAACGACGACGAAGTGCGGGGCGTCCCGCGAGAATCGAGTGGGGTCGACTGGCTGAGGTGGCTCGCCGAAGACGGCTCTCGTGTACGAATCGGCAGTTGCGTGGGATCGGAGATGCCGTGGTGTCGTGACGGCGGCTGTGGAGGACTCTCGTCCCCCGTGAACCCCCGAGCGTGGGCGAAGGCTCGTGATTCCGACAAGGCGTCCCGAGGAGCGGCCCCCATTATCAGAAGCTGATTCGGAGAGATTCCCGGAGAAGGCCCAGCGGGCCCGACCGGGCTCGTGCTCCATCCAGTCATGGCGTTCGCCAGACCACTCGGGGCCGCCATCGCCGCAGCTCCCAAGGCATAGGACGCGGGAGCAGATTGAGCGGAGGTTCCCGATGACGCAGAGGGCCGAGGAGAGGTTCCCGGAGAAGGACCGCCTGGTCCGATCGGTCCCCTTCCCGGCCCCGGCAGGGAGAGCGTCCGCAGTTGAGCGGCCACCGCTTGGATGGCAGCCATCAGCGACTGGAGCGCCGACAGCGCGGGTTGGACGTTCAGACTGATCGGCTGCTGAGCGAGGGCCGAGGCCTGCTGGCTGATGCGAGTCAGTTGCTGGCTGACCAGTTGCAGTGGTTGCAGCGCGGTCGAGACGCTGGCCAGTCGGCCTCCGATGCCTGCGGCAGAACTGGAGGCACTCTCCGCCGCCGACTGGAGCGACTCGACCCGCGCCAGGGCATCGTCCAGGGCTTGGCTGAGGCCACTGGAGTCGCCCTGGATTTCGATCGTTAAGGATTCGGTGGCGGGCATGGGGGGGGATCGTTGAGGGTAGAGAGTTGAGGGTTGAGTGACCGGAGGGGAGCGGTCGCTACGTCCTTGGGAGCATGGGGCTCACCACTGGCCACTGACCACTGAAAACTTTCCCCGCCGACTCACACGCGGGTCACAGTCGGGCCGGTGCTGAAGGAGCGACCGCTGAAGGCGATGAGGTTGGTCTTCTCGCCCTCGGACATCGTGAGCGATTCGCGGTAGACCTTGGTGAACACGATCTTGTCGTTGGCCAGACCTGCCGGGTCGGTGACGGTGAACTCCAGCGTGAGCGTGTTTTGCTCGCCGGGCTGGGAGGTGCTGTGCAGGCTGGCCCCGGTCTGGAACATGAGGGCCTCATACAGCGTCAGCGGGTCGGCGGCGTTGTGGCTCTTGCCGATCAGTTGGGTCCACTTGGCCGAGAACGACAGCTCGGTGGCCTCGTCATCTCCGGGGCGGGTGTGGCCGGTGGCGATTGAGCCGCGATCCTTGACCTCAATCGTCTTCAGCTTGTGAACCCAACTGAGGTCTCCCTCGTCGAGCAGAACGGTGAGTGTTTGGGGAGGGGTGGAACCGTCCTTGATGACGAGTTCGCCGTCGCGGAGATTGCGGGTGACGGGGGGGGTGGGCATGCGGGTGCTTTCCAAGGGAGAAGGAGAGTCGGGATTTGTTCGGCTCAGAACTCACGTTCACAGGAGTTTTGGGAACACTAATCTTCGCTAATAAACACTAATCCAGAAGAGTGGCAGGATTCGTGTCGATGAGCGTGGATTCGTGTTCTACAAATCTGCTGAATGATGCGTGTTCAGTGCAGCGTTTACTCGTGGGGAGCAGTGGTCAACGGATGGAGAGTGCCCCGGACGGTGATAGTCCATTGGCGGAGGCCGGCGGATTTTTGGGTGGCGGGTCGGCTGAGGTCGCGCATCTCGGGTTCGTGGAGCGTGAGGAGGCCGACCGTCACGGTGTCTTGCAGGAGGGGCAAACGCAGGCGGGTCAGTTGCTGGCGTATGGTTTCGGCCAGGGTCTGGACCTGGCTGGGAGCCGTGGGTGGTCTCCCGAAGCAGTTGACTGTGATGGAGAGGTCGGTCTGCTGCGGTGCCACTCGGCGGGCGACCGGCGATCCCATGCGGTCGACCCAGAACTCCAACCACACGAACGACAGCGATGCGTCCGCCGCATCGCCAGACTTGAGCAGCGTGGTGCCGGTGGGGAGGGCGGGACGGCAGTGCTGGATGAGGGCGGTGAGGAGATCGGTGGGGGTGAGCATCACAAGGAGTCCAAACGGAGCCGGGGAGAATGGAGCGGGGGTCACGGAGCCCATCGACTGAAATCGCCGTTCGACACCCCGCTTGCGTTCTGGCCATTCGCCCACGTTCTGCTACGGGAGTGTGAGTCAGTGCATCAGGCGGAAGAGTGAGGAGAGGATCGACCGCAGGCGGGTCAGGGCGGGACCGGCAGTCGGTCGAGGCTGCATGTGGGCGGTGCCGTATTCGAGGTAGACCGCTTGGGGGGCCTCGTTGGTGGCGGATTGCTGCGAGAGGTGGGGAGCGGGACTACTGGGAGGGGAGCCTGCGATGCGTGCTTGTTCAGCTTGCCAGTTGCCTCGGGTTTCTCCGGTCTCGACGGGGACGTTGTGGGCGATCTCGTCGAGGGCGGCGGATGTGGCGGATTGCACCATCTGTTCGCGGGCGGAGGTGATCGTCTGTTGCAGGCGATCACGGATGCCGCTGACGGCGTCGGTGGGAACTCGGATTGAGATTTGGAGCGGCATAGGGTGAAGTCTGGAGGACGATGATTCAGCCAATGAGCGGCTCGGCGCGGGCCGCTCACTCGCTTCAGGCCACCGAACGTGGCAGCGTGGCGTGGGTCTCCAAGAGCACCCAGCCTCCGGCTCCGGAGTCCTCGGCGGCGATGACTCGGTGGGAGAGGCTGTCGACGAGCAGCTCGCAGTCGAGCCACTGGAGAGAACCGGGGAGAGCGTTGGCTTGAATCAGAAAGTGGCGGGACTCACCCTGCACGGCGGCGATCATGTCGGTCTGGGAGAGGCGGACCGTTTGCGGAATGATGATGACGGGATGCTCGATCACAGGGCTGGTGTCGAGGCCATCGGTGGCCTGACGCAGAAGGGCGGGGCGGCCCCAGTCGTGGAGGATGAGATCGTACGGAGCGAGGTCGATGGGCATGGGAGATGTCTCACGGAGTGCCCCTGGATCGGTCGGGCGATGGACTACATACACGGACGGGCAAGTTTGCCCGTCTCACGGGGCTCACAGATGATTGACGGCTGCGGAGACCATCACGCCCATCACGAATGACACGATGGCGAGTACGGGCGACAAGTTGTGCTTCCACTGCTCCACCGTTCGCAGCCGCTGTTCGTGATCGCTCAAATCCTCGTGGAGGGCCAGGAGCGAGACGCGCAGGTTCTCCAGTTGGACGCTGATCTTGCGGAGGGAATCCACGAGGCGGTCGATGCGTTCGTCGTCGGACATGGGGGGGGCGTTGAAGGAGGAAGGGTGAAGGGTGAAGGAGGAAGGGGCCATACACTGGACGCTCAGTCCTCTTGGCAATTGGTCAGTCCCTGGGTGATCACGCAGGCGGGTTGGGAGCTGAGGAGTTGTTGGTAGTGTTCGCGGGCAGCGAGGAGCGCTTGCAGGTTGGCGGCGCGGTCGGTGGTGGAACCGGCGGGGCCACCGACTCCATAGCGGAGGGCGGCGAGTTTTCCGTCTCGCAGCAGGTTGGCGATGTCGAGGTCAATCTGACCCAGGATGCCGTAGAGCTGGGCGAGGGACAGCTCGGTGCCGGAGAGAGTGGAGAGGTCGGGGAGGTCCATGAGGATCGTTTATGGTTGAGGGTTTATGGTGAATCGACAGAGGGTAGGACGCTGAGGGTTGAAGAAGCCAGACTTCCGAAGTCTCGGAAGACTTCGGAAGTCTTTGTGAGAGTTCCGACCCTCAACGTTCAGCAATCCCCAGGCCCTCCTCCCTCTGCCTCAGCAGGGTGTAGGCGAGGAGGCGGACTTGTTCGGGGTAGGGGAGGGGGTGGAAGTCGGACTCGCGGAGGTGGAGTCGTTCGCAGGTGCGGAGGATCCAGTAGTCGAGCGTGCGCGGGGCGCTCAGGTCGAACCGGGAGGCCCCGCCGACGAGAAATTTGCGGAGGCCCGCTGCATGTCGCCTTCGATCAGGTTGCTGAGGCGGCAGGTCCAGTTCGAGAGCAGGGCAAGGTCACCGGCGGTGAGGCCCGCGACCTCCATCTCTTGGAAGAGGGCGTCGGCGTAACGAGTCCAGGCTTCGGCATCTGAACTCGCGGGGGGCTGGGTCTCGAACGAGACGTGCGTGTCGGAGCGGAGAGACTCGACGATGGCCAGGACGGCCACGCGCTGGTGGTACAGGTCGAGCTGATTGAGGTAGTCGGCGTCGCGGTCATCGGTGGTCATGACCGCGAGGCCCGACTCATCTCGCAGCGGTTTCCCGGCAGAGTCGCGGGCGACCTTGCGCGGGGACTGCGGTGGGACCACTCCCCGGCCTCGCAGCCGTCGATGGAAGCCGAGGGAGAGCGGCTGCATCGAGAGCGTGATCGGCTCGCCTCCGGAACGGGGGAGCTGGATGACGCGGGCTGGTGAGGGGGTGAGGCCGGGGAGAAGCATGGGGGGATAGACGGGAGAGGAGGGACCAGAGAGGAGAGCCAGAAGGGAGGGGGAGGCGAGAGGGGAGTTGAGAGCGGAGATCAGGGCCAGAGGGGACTCTGGCTCTGATCTCTCGTCTCTCATCTCTTGTCCTTCTTCAGCCTCCGGCGACCTTGGTGACGAAGACGGTGTCGACGGCGCTGATGCCGCCGAAGTAGCGGGCCTTGACCCGCAGCACCACATCGCGTTCGAAGGCGGCTTCGCTGTCGGCTTGTTGCAGGAAGGTTTGCACCGGCCAGATTTCGGACCAGATGAACTGGCGGCGGAAGTCTCCGATGTACCAGTCGCGGGAGGCGGCGGTGCCTTGCTCGTCGATGAACGGCGAGGCGAGGACTTCGGCGATGCCGCTGATGGGGTTGGCGAACCGGGTCTGGCCGTCTTCGGTGGCGACGGTGATCTCCGTCGAGTTGATCACACTGCGAGCGGTGCCGCGCAGGGCTTCGGGGACGAGGACCTGGCGGACCGGGGCCACGATCGGGCGAGGCGAACCGTCGATGCGGTCGTCCTTCACCTGGGTGGCGCGGTAGTGGAGGATCTCTTCCACATCGGTCCAGTCGTGCAGCGGCACGGCGGCGTTGAAGGCGGTCGAGGTCGTGTTGCCCGGGCCGACGTAGTTGCGGTTGCTGCCGTTCGCGTTGTAGAGCGACTGACCCGAGCCTGCCGGGCGGTAGACATACGTGCCGGACGAGGCATCGGCGTCGGTGACAGCGCGGACGATCGTGCGTTCGCGTTCCTGCCGCAGGTAGTAACCCAGAGCCATCGCGCGGCGGTGGATCTCGCCGGTCTGGTCGAAGGCGATCAGCTCCTCGGTGATGCTGAGGATGCGGCCTTGTTTCGACTCAGCGGTGGTGACGAACTTCTCGGCGAAGGTCGACTCGTCGTAGGGCTGGCCTTCGTTGACATCGGTCGGGCCGCCGAGGGCCTTGAAGCCCGCGATGCGGGCGTTGCGGACCTTGCTGGGCAGGACAGTCACCAGCTTATCGCCGATGAAGCCGGTCTGGTCTTCGTAGCCTTCGAGCACCTTGCGGCTGATGAGTTCGCCAGTGACCACTTGAAAAAGTGTGGTTCCGACGGAGCTACTGGTTTCGCTCAGCAGGTGGCTGGTGGCGTCGACTGAGGAGAGGCGTGCATCGAAGGAGAGCCGCGACTCGCGGAGCCCCTTGAGCTTCGGCAGAACGCCGCAGGCAGCGGCGAGTTCATAGTAGGAGAAGTCGTCCGGGGTCAGCTGCTTTTCATTGAGCAGGTCGACGACCTTGCGGTAGAAGCCCGCGTGGCCGTGGGACTGGATGAGATCGCGGAGAGGGGTTTGCATGGGGAGCCTTGGGGAGGGGGGTCGTGGTGAGTAGTGAGTGATGAAGAGGGGGGAGGGACAGTGCGGGCTAGAAGATGATGGCACCTCGCTGACCACGGATGACTGACGACTGAGGACTATCCGTCTGGCTGACTGTTGATGGCTGAGGGCTTACAGCTAATTGCGATAGCGGATGGCGGCGAGGATGTCAGCGGTGGGTCGGGCGGTGTTTGCGGTTGTGGTTCTTTCCCAGCTGAGGGGGGTGCGAGAGCGGTGTTGCTCGCAGAGTTGGGCGCGGTCGCGGAGGAGTTCGCGGCGGGATTCGGTGGTGGGTGCTTGTTCGAGTTGTTGGAGGAAGAGGGAGGTGAGGGCGGAGGTGGGGAGTTGCGATTCGGTGAGGAGTTTTTGGACCTCGTGCTGACGCTCGGCGAGGAGAGTGCGGGACTGGAGTGCGGTAACCTGTTCGCGGAGGTGGTCGCACTCGAGGCGGGCGGTGAGGAGTTGTTCTTCGAGGCGGGTGATTTCGGCGGCGATGTCGGGTCGCTCGGCCCTCACTGCTGGTCCTTCTCCCTGCGGGAGAGGGGAGGCAGAGGATTGGCTTTCGCGGAAGGTGACGGTGGTGGCAGGGTTCATCACCGCGTCGACACAGACGACATCGCGGATCGTCTCGACGGTGCTGCCATCGGTAGAACGCTGGGCGAGGACGACATGCGACATGCCGACGCCGGGGAGGTTGGTGTTGGCCAGGGCGAGAAAGGTGCGGCCCGATTCGGTGTCGAGGACACGGATGTCGCCGCGGACGCGACCGTCCTCGAAGCGGGGGTTGATAATGTTGCCGACGAGGTCGCGGGTGCTGCGGTCGCGGGGCTTAAGCCGGTCGGGGGCGTGGTCGAGGAAGACCGGCTTCTGGTCGTAGAGCGGGACCGCTTCGCGGAGGGCAGCCTCGGAATAGTGGTAGCCGTTTTTGGAGTCTGGTCCCGTCAGAGCGACGTTGAGGACCAGTCGGGCGGGGGTGTCGATGGAGAGGGCGGTACTCCAGTCGGCGAGGTCTTCGGTGAGCGTGTCGTGCGTCATAGGTCGTGGCCGGTCCGATGCGGGAAGGGCGGTGTTTGACCTATCGGGGGCGGGTGCGCGGGGGGATGAAGGATGAAGGATGAGCGTTGAGGAGTGGGGAGATAGTCCCTCGTCGCTCTCCCTCAACGGTTGTGAGGGACGGGAGTGGAATCCGATCGCGGTGCCTGGAATTGGACTGCTCTGAGTGAAAATCGCATGCTTCGGGCTGTACATCCCTCCTGCGAGACTCGACATTGCGGCTTCTCGCCGGGGGATGCCCCTCGTCGCGCAGGACGACTTGCTGATGTGATGGCTTGGTCCGTGTCATGAGTTCCGTGTCATGAGTTCTGTTGGAAAAATACGTCGGTTGCTCCAGATCCTGGAGTACCTGCAATCGGGTCGCCGCTATCACACCGGCCAGCTCTCGGAGTTTGTCGGCGTCAGCAAGCGGACGATCTTTCGTGATTTGAAAGTGCTGCAAGAGTCGGGAGTGCAGCTGCTGTATGACGAGGCGGAGCAGGGGTATTGGATTCCTCCATCGACGTTTTTGCCGCCGACCGATTTGACGGTGAATGAGACGCTGTCGCTGCTGATGCTGGGGGAGAAGCTGGGAGACCCGAAGCTGGGAGTGCCGTTCCAGGAGGCCGCGCGGGATGCGGTGTTGAAGCTGTTGTCCAACTTGCCCGCCTCGTTACGGACTCATGTGTCGAGTATCTCGGAGCATGTGCATATTGCCCTGGATCACAAGCATCCGTTGTCTGAATCTCAAGAGCATTATCACCGCATCCTGGAGTCGATTGAGAAGCGTCGCAAGATTCGGTTGCAGTACAACAGCCTGCTCGATCAGGACCAGATCTCGACGCTGGTGAGTCCGTATCAATTGTTCTTTCAGAAGCGGTCGTGGTATGTGATTGGGCGGTCGTCCCTGCATAAAGAGGTGCGGACGTTTCATGTGGGGCGGATCGAGGAGAGTACGCTGACGGCGGACCCGTATGACATTCCGCCTCGGTTCTCGTTGAAGAAGCACTTTGGCAATGCGTGGGAGATGATTCGGGAGCAACCGGAGGTCGAGGTGGTGGTGCGGTTTAAGCCGCTCGTGGCCAAGAATGTGTCGGAGGTGCTGTGGCATGCGACCCAGCGGGTGGAGTGGAACGCGGATGGGTCGCTGGACTTTCATGCAACGGTGGAGGGGATTCGGGAGATCTCGTGGTGGATCTTGGGGTATGGGGACCAAGCGGAGGTACTGGCACCGGCATCATTGCGGGAGCTGATGGCCGCGCATGTGAACCGCATGATGGCGATGTACGGTGTGGTTTCTGCGGACGTGGAGAAGAAGTCTGCCCGTCGAAAACGCTCGTCCTGATCTGGATCAGCGATGGCCTGGACGAGGTGGCTCTGACGTGGCATGGAGCGGACTCTCTTGTGCCACGTCAACGCTTGTGAATTGGGGGTTGGAGTCCAGCCTTTAGGCTGCTCCGGTGCAGGCTAACGCCTGAACTCCAACGATCGACCTACTTCAGCAAACTCCGGTCGAGCACGAACCTAGCCCGCTCGAAGTACGGCTGCCATTGGATCTCCGGCTTCCCGTCGCGGAGGCAATCGCGGACCTTGGCCAGGGTGTTGAGGGCCATGTGGGGACAGCGGTTACAGGCACACGTCTCGCCAGTGTCGGTCATGATGCCGGGCACGGGGATGTACTCGTGCCAGGGGGCGATCTTCTGGAGTGGGTGGATCATGTTGGCCTCGGTGGCGACGAGGAACTTGGTCGGCTCCTTGAGGGCGAAGACGTACTGCCGCATCTTCTCGGTGCCGCCCACGACATCGGACACTTCTAAGATATTCGGCGGACACTCGGGGTGAGCGATCACAATGCAACCGGGGTTGTTTCGCTTGGCCCGGTTGAGGTCTTGAATGCTGAACACCTCATGCACCATGCACGAGCCGGGCCAGAGGATCATGGGGCGACCGGTGACCTCGGTGATGTATCGCCCCAGGTGCTGGTCCGGCACGAACAGGATCTCTTTATTCTTGTCGACCTTGGTCTCGATGATCTCGCGGGCGTTGCCGCTGGTCACGATCCAATCGCATAGGGCCTTCACCGCAGCTGTGGTGTTGATGTAGGCGACGGTTTCGAACTCGCGTCCCTGGGCTCGGAGTGTTTTCTGATAGGAGTCGAGTCGGTCGGCGGGGCAGCTATCGGCCAAGGAGCAACCGGCGTTGAGGTCGGGGAGCAGCACCCGCTTTTCGGGGTTCATGATCTTGGCGGATTCGGCCATGAAGTGAACGCCCGCGAAGACGATGGTCTGGGTCGTGACCTGGGTCGCATCGCGAGCCAGCTTGAGACTG
>JAYTWO010000092.1:0-3809 GCA_043743415.1 Planctomycetota bacterium | reverse complement strand
GGCGAGCGCCGTGCCGCTCACATATCTGGTCGCAGCGCGGGCGGAATCATGAGGTTGATGCGGTTCCAAAACCACACCACCAACGTCCGATAATGTCCGTTATGTTCAATTGAACCGTATTTTGGTGTGGAAAACACCGTGTTTGCGTTTGGCGGGCGGCGCGCACGGCGGACGACAGTTTGGTCGTGGGTCGAGCGGTCGTGGTCATGGCGAGCGAACCAAGAGGTCGTTTTTTCGTCGCACCGTTCTCGACCATCCAGCTCGCAAAAAAAGCCCGGGGGTTGCAACCCCCGGGCTTGGCATGAGTGCGCGCTCACATCACATCCGGCAGCTCGTCCATCTCCATCAGCGGGATCTCTTCGACCGGTTTCGGCTTCGCAGCGGCGGGCTTCGGCGCGGATGAAAGCGGAACCGAAGTCGCGGGACCAGCCACCGGTGTCGGTGCCAGTGGGCGCGGTGCCGGAGGTGCGGCCATCGGCATCGGCGCAGCTGGCATCGCGCCGAGCATTCCCGGCATTTGTCCCTGACCCGGCATCATGCCCGGCATCGGCATTCCGGGGTACTGCTGCCCCGGCATCATGCCGGGCATCATCCCCGGCATGCCTGGATATTGCCCCGGTTGTGGATACCCCATCGGCATCCCCGGCATCCCCATCGGTTGCGGATACGGCATCTGAGGCATCATCGGCTGCATCATCGGCTGCATCATCATTTGCGGCTGCATCATTTGCGGTTGCGGCTGAGGAGCTGCGGGTTTGGCGGGAGCGGGCTTGGCGGGTTCCTTGTCCTTCAGGGGCGACGGCCGTTTGCCCTTGAGAGCGGCCTTGGTCCTGGCGGACTCTTCGCGGGCCTTCGCTCGCTCCTCGGGGGTGCGTTCGGCGTCCAGGCGGCTATCGAGGGTGTTGGCGATCGAGTCCTTGAAATTGGCGTCGTCTAACTTGGCCTTGTTCCGCAGGTAGGCCTCTGGTTCCTGCTTGAAGATCGTCAGGTTCTTTAGAGCCGCGGCGACCTCGTGCATCGAGGCGAACCGCTCCTTGGGCTTCTTGGCGATCATCTTGTAGATGAACTGATCCAGTTCCGGAGTCAGGTTCGTGTTGTATCCGGAGGGCCTCTCGGCCTTCTCCCGCACATGGGCCATGAGCAGGTCGTTGGGGTTGCTCATGATGAACGGAGCCCTGCCCGTCAGTATCTCATAGAACAGGATGCCCAGGCTGTAGATGTCGGCTGAGAAGGTCAGCGGCAGCCGCTGAATCAGCTCCGGGGCGAGGTAGGTCCGCGTGCCTTGGATGACCACATTGCTCTTGATGGTGAGCAGTGCGGAGAGCATCCCCGTGGGCTTCGAAGCCAGCGAAAAGTCGATGACCCGCACATCCCCCGACTTGGTGACGAGGATGTTGTCCGGCTTGATGTCCTTGTGAACCCAGCCCTTGTCGTGGATGAAGGCAAACGTCTGGGCGCAGGCCTCCATAATCTTCTTGGCACGGCCCTGGATGCTGGCATGGTCGCCGCGGATCAGCCCCTTCAAACTTCCACCCCGGAAATACTCCATAATGAAATAGGCGTTGTCGCGACCGATCGACACCTCCATGATCCGGACAATGTTCGGATGCTCGAGTTGCTTCGCGATGGCCGCTTCGTTCTTCAGTTCCGCCACATGCGTTTTGTCTTTGAGGTGCTCTGGCAGCAACAGCTTCATCGCATACTGCTGAAGATTGGCAATGTGCTTGACCTCCCAGATCTGGGTCAAGTTACCCGTAGAAATGCAGTTGACCAGTTGGTACTGGTCGATCTGGTTCTGGTTTTGCGGGGGAGTTTCGTTCTTTTCGGCCATCCGACCGTCCTCGCAGCGTTCCGGCGACTCATGACCGTCGGCACGAAGCGGACCGCAAAGCGGGTCGCACCGCTGACGGAGCCTCTTCAGTATACCGGCAGCGTTCCCATCGTCGCAGCCCGAAAGTCCCAGTTCTTGCGAAACATCCGCGTTTTCAGACGAGTCTGCGTCTCCGGCTCGGCCAAGATTTCCGTATTTCCCGAAGACTCCGCCCGGGAGACGGGAGACGGGAGACGGGAGACGGGAGTCGCCGCTCAACCCTCAACCCTCAACCCTCCTACACAAACTCTTGAATCGTCGGCTTAATGACTAACTCTGCCACATGCGCTCTGGCTGGCAAGGCCGCCACCGCGACCAGCACCGAGGCGATGTCGCTGGGCTGGAGAATCTTGGCCCGGTGTTCGGCACTGACGGGGACGGGGCGAGCGTCGAGGATTGGCGTCTCGACCTCGCCGGGATAGACGTTGGTGATCCGAATGCCGTTGTTCTTTTCCTCGACAGCCACGGTCGTGCCCAGCGCCGTCATCGCGAACTTCGACGCACTGTACGCCACACCGCCCAGTACGCTGGCCCGCACCCCAGCCACCGACGATACGAGGATGATCAACCCGTCCTTCCGCTCCCGCATCTGCGGCAACACGTAGTGCATCGCGTTGAACGCCCCGGTCGCGTTGACCTGCATCAACTTGTCCCAGTCCGCCGGGTCGAGGACGCTCATGGCCCGCTTCGGAATGTTGATCCCGGCACAGTGAATCAGGATGTCGATCCGGCCCAGATCCCGAGTCGCCCACTCGATCAACTCGCGGGCCTGCTCTCGATTGGCGACATCGGCGGCATGGCACAGAATCTGGTTCGGCCCGGTGAACTTGGCTGCGGCCTCGCCCAGCTTCTCGATGCGTCGGCCCGAGATGGCGACATTGGCTCCGGCCTCGGCAAATGCGAGAGCACATCCCGCCCCAATGCCGGTTCCGCCGCCGATGATGAGGACTGTCTTGCCGTGAAGGATCATGGGATTGCCTCGATGTGGAATGTGTAACGGCGAGCGGGGTGGCGTCAGCCCCCCGAGTGAGTGTCGATCGGACTTCGTTCTGCTCACTTGCACCGACTCGGTTCATCAGAGTCCGGCGACGTTTCAGAATCGAAGAATGACAGGCTGGAAGCCTATCCCACGGCCATCACCACCGCAGCGGAGCCAGCCAACCCCCGGCCAGCAGCACTCCAAACCCGACCAGCAGCAGGCAGAACCCAGCCCAGATGGCGCGAGCCTTGGCCAGCCCGAACGCCTCGACCAGAGTCCGCCCTTTGGGAGTCTCCGCCAGCAACCACTCCCGGTTCCACAGCCCTGCCCCGCCGATCAAGACCGAGCCGATTCCGAAGATGAGTGATTCCATGGACATGGAGGGATTCTATCGGGCGGGGCAGCCGTCAGCTATCAGCGGCCAGCCAGAGGGATTCCGTGCTTGGCTTTTGCTCCGTGTCACTTTGCGGCATGGCCAGCACAAGATACAACCTCAACAGTCGTCTCCTCTCGACATTCCCCTGGACCTCGCGCCTCATGCTCCCCATCGTTCAAATCTCCCTCGACCTGACCAACATTGACGAAGCCCTCGAAACCGCTGCCATGGCCATGCGGGCCGGGGTCGACTGGCTCGAAGCCGGGACGCCGCTGATCCTGGCCGAGGGGCTGCACGGCATCCGGGCCTTGCGGAAGGCGTTCCCCGGCATCCCGATCGTGGCCGACCTCAAGACGATGGACGGCGGCTACCTCGAAGCTGAGATGATGGCCAAGGCCGGAGCGACACACGTCGTCGTGATGGAGCGCTCCCACCCCGAAACGATCAAGTGCGTCGTCAAGGCCGGTCGCGACCACGGCGTGAAGGTCATGGGCGACAACTTGGGTGCCCCCTGCATGATCGAGTCGGCCAAACGCCTCGAAGACCTCGGCTGCGACTTCGTGATCCACCACATCGGCTACGAC
>JAYTWO010000091.1:0-3208 GCA_043743415.1 Planctomycetota bacterium | reverse complement strand
TTCGAGAAGAACACCGACGACTTCGCCTTCGACAGCCAGTTCCTGGCCCAAGCCGTCCACTTCGGCTTCAAAGTCGGCGACGTTCCGGTGCCGGTGCGGTACTTCGACGAAGCCTCCAGCATTAACTTCCGGCGCTGCGTCAAGTACGGACTGACCACGTTGCAGGTCATGGCCGAGTTTTGGCTGCACCGACTCCGGATCAAGAACTGTCCGTATTTCCAGGTGACGAAGTCGTCGGGCGGTACTGGTTTCGACCGGGCGTTGGAGTCCAGCCGGTAGGCTGTCCGAGGCAGGCAAAAGCCCGGACTCCAACCCCACAATTCCACATTGACGGGACACTACTTCTTCAGCAGATCCGGCACCAGCTTCTTGACATCCTCCATGGAGGTCGTCACCGCTGCCACGGTCCCCATCTTGTCGATAATGAACATCGTCGGCAGAGCCACGATGCCAAAGGCCATCGCCGGAGGCCCTTCCATGCCGCCCGCTTCGTGGATCTGTGGCCAGGGGACTTTGTGCTGCTGAATGTACTCTTGGATGGGGGCCCCTTCGGTGTCGAGATTGACGCCGACCACTTCCATCCCGGCGGACTTGTGCGTCTGGTACATCTCCATCAGGAGCGGCAGTTCCTCGGTACACGGGGTGCAGTAGGTCGTCCAATAGGTCACGACCAGCACCTTGCCCCGGTATTGTCCGACATCAAAGTTGCCGCCGCCCAGCAGCGCTCCCTTGAAGGCCAGCTTCTGCCCCTTGAGGCCCAGCCGCAACAGCGATCCCTTGGCCCGCACGGCAGCGCGGCTCTCGGGATGGTCCTGGGCGATCTGCGTATACCACTTGGCTGACTCGGCGGTCTTGGCGTTCAGATCGTGCGTCACGGCCAATTGCAGCAGGGCGTCCGGTCGATCTTCGGCCTTCGGGAACTGGGTCGCGAAGAGTTCCAGCGACTTCAGGAACTCTTCCTGAACCTTCTGGCGATCAGCGACAGCGGCCTGTTGCAGTTCGAGTGTGTACTTGGTCAGCAGGCTGCGAAAGATTAGAAATGGGTAGATCGGCTCATCCTTGGCCGACTTCGCAAACAGGGCCTCCATCCGCTGAAGTTCGGCCATCCCACCTTGGAAGGCCCCCATCTGGGTCGCGTTGCAGATCCCTTCGATCAACTGACGCCGCCAGCTGTCTCGCTCATCAGCAGAGGCGGAAACATCGGCCAGCTTAGCGAGGTGCTGGAACCGGGCGATGTGGTATTTCTCGACTTCATCAGGCTTGGCGGTCGGTCCGGGTTGGGCCTCGTCGAGCTTCTTGATGGCGTCGATCAGCAGTTGCACCTCGGGCTTGAGGGTGCCCTCGGGCGAGCCGGGGCTGGCTCCCGGTTGAGCCAGGCTGGGCTGGAAGAGTCCTCCGCCTTCGGCCACGAAGGACTCGGTCCCCTCGACCGGCTTGGGCAGGACGGTGAGCTTCCAGGTATTGCCCACGCGGACGATCTCGCCCAGGTGGATCGAACCGGTCTCATTGCCGTTCTCGACAATGGCGATCGCATTCTCGTAGAGGTACAGATCCTGAGTGCTCTTGCCGACCTCAGCGGGCACCATGTACGGCATGGCACAGTTGAACTGCATCCAGCGCATGGTGGGCTTGATGGTTTTGGATTGTTTGATGGTTTCTGCCAGGGCCTGTTCGGGATTGGCGATGCTCTTCAGGACGGCCGTCTGTGCCACCTTCTCAACTCCGACTGCGGTGAGATCCTCCGCAGTCACCAACAGTGGCTTGAGGAGATTGGCATTGCCGGTGGCCAGCGAGCGGACCACTTCCATCGAGACTTCTTCGGCGGAGATGATCTTCCACTGATCGATGACGCCATCTTTGTTCAGGTCGACCCCCCAGCGGGTGCCGCCCATGTTGAACCAGCGGACCTGATCGATGTTCACCTTCTTCGCATCGCCCGTGGAGTCGATCTCCCGGTAGACCTCCAGACCGTCCTTGTAATAGCGATACTGGTCGACGGTTTGGTTCCCGTCGGCATCGATAAATCGACGGAGGGTTTGTCCCTGCGGACCCGTCACGACATAACCGGTCCCCTTGCCGATCTTGACGGTCTCGATCTTGCACTTGTTCCATTCGGACTTGTCGGGGGTCTCGACATCGACCACCTGAGTCGGATGATACCCACCCAAAATCGCAGCCGCTGTGACCTGAGCGTGGGCTGCCCCACCCAGACTGTGAATGCACAACGCCACCAAACAACTCGCGCACAGCGAGGCCAAACTCCGTCGGAGCATGAGACCGTCCTTCCCTGACAAACCCACATCGCTGGGCAGAAACTCACCCGCCGCAGACGCACCATTTCCGGGCCAATTGTATGCGGAGACGCAAGAAGATCGAAAGTCCGATTCTCGTTCGAGAGATTGGCTGAGTGCCAGCCCTGAAACGTGTGTGCATCAGGAAAAGAGGCAGGTCATCATCCAGCAACGGCTTTTACGAGAAGAACCACCGGCAGCGCGAGTCGAGGACTCGCGACCGGCCTCGGACCGCTTGATGATCTTGTTGTCATGATCTTGTGGTGCCCTGCTCTTCCCAAACCTCCCACAGGGCCAGGAAGGGGTTCGCAAAAACATGGAGACGCGGGTTGGCTTGGCCGGGAGCTTGAACGGTTGAGATGTCCCGCTTCCGGGTAATACGAGGCTGTGGTTTTTTCCCGTGATGACCGGGGTGAGGCACACACAACACGACCGTGGTCCACCTCCACTCTTGCCCCTTGGCCCACATTGTGAGATTCAGACTCTGAGGGGGATCAGTGGCTTGCCTTGCGGTAGCAGATTCTCTCAAATCCTCTCTCGCAGCCTGAACGAGAGCACACATCACGCAAGGACAAACTATGGTTCGCGAATTGGTAACAGTCGTTCGACTGACCTGGATGGTCTTCGCGGTTGCGATTTCGGCCCACGCTGCCGATGTCTACGACGCCCCCGAAACGGCGAAGGCCGATGCGGACTTCCTCCTGCAAGGCGAATACGCCACAAAGGGGACGGGGCTGCAAGTTGTGGCTCTCGGGGACGGCAAGTTCATGGCGGTGAAGTACCCCGGCGGACTTCCCGGAGCGGGTTACACCGGAACGGGCAAGCAGGTCGTTGAGGAAGAAGACGCCGACGCGACCAAGGCCCTCATCGCGGGTCTCAAGGTCGAGCGGGTCGAACGGGCCAGCCCCACGATTGGT
>JAYTWO010000090.1:0-2307 GCA_043743415.1 Planctomycetota bacterium | reverse complement strand
GCTGAGTGATGCTTGCCGTTTGTTTCCACCCGCTGGTGTATCGCCCGCCACGATGGCTCGCTGGATTCAGCGGGGAGTCCGTGGCGTGAAGCTGGCCACATTCGTCATCGGGGGCCGACGCCTGACCAGTCGTGAGGCGGTGTCGCGATTCATCGCGGCACAAAACGTCGAAGAGTCCGTGGCTCTCACGATCACGCCAGCCCAACGCAAACGGCAAGCTCTGGCGGCACAGCATGAACTCGCCAAGGCTGGGGTATGACTGAAAACCAGCGCGAGATTGCCGATCTACTCCACGATCTTGGTCGACCCGTGGACATCATCGCGATCAACGCGGAGTTGCCCATCGAAGTCGTCAGAGCCTGGCTCAAATCGGGCAGGTGGCCAGTGGTCGACCGGCAGGGAACGCTCTTTAATGGCGCCGGGGCTTCACCCCGAGAAACGACGAAACCCGCGACCAGTCTGAGGAGCGGTCACGGGCTTCGACTGTTCGCAAGTGACTCGGCTGGCAGGCCGGACACATATCTCCACTCTTCGGCAAGGGGGCCGACACGATGAATGTTACCCGAAACGGCTCGCCGATCAAGATGCGATCCGACATTGCGACCAGTGGGGCGGACGATCTGGCATTGCCCCCGCAAGACCTGGAGGCCGAACGCTGCGTGCTGGGGTGCCTGTTGCTGGACAACGACTCGTGGGCGGAAGTGAGTCCCATCGTCGAGGCGGGGCACTTCTACTCGGACGCCCACCGTCGGACCTTCACGGCACTCGTGTCGATGCACGCGGCACACGGCGGCGGAATCGATGCCGTCACACTCCGAGACGAACTCGACCGACGGGGCGAACTCGACGATGTTGGCGGGGCCGCATTCATCCGGCGGTTACTGGAGGTAGTTCCGCATGCAGAACACGCCGGGTACTACGCGGAGATCGTCAGGGCCAAGTCCGACCAGCGGCGAGCGAGCGAGGCCACCCGGCGGGCGACATATGAACTACAACAGCCTGGGGCAGATACCGCTGCGATCCTGAGTGGGCTGGAGGAGCGAATTCAGGCTGCCGGGTGCCGTTCTATGTCGGCTCGCACATTCGCGGGGCTGACGTATGGCGAGCTGCTCGCCAAGCTTATCCCGCCGGTCGAGTGGCTCGTGAAGGGCGTGCTAATCACTCAAGAAACGTGTGCTGTCATCGCCCCCAGCAAGGCATTGAAAACGACCATTCTGATTGACCTGGCCGTGTCACTGGCCACGGCTATGCCATTCATGGGCCACGAAAAATTCGAAGTTCCCGTGAAGCGGCGAGTCCTGCTCTTGCTGGGGGAGACTCCGGAAGTGTCAGCCCGGTCAATGCTGAGCCGAGCCTGCGAAGTCCGGGGCATCGACCCGCAGGACATCGCCGATACCATTCGCGTCCACTGCGGAGGACTCCCCTCTGTGGCGAGCGATGCGGATTTGCAAATCCTCAAGCGTGACGTGACAGGCTTCGGGGCCGATGTGACGATCCTGGACCCGCTGTATTTGGCGTCCGCCGGGCTGGAGATGTCGCAACTGAACCAAGTCGGGCCGCGTCTTCGAGCCATCGGCGATGCCTGCAAACCGGGGACGCTGCTGATTGCTCACCACGCGACCAAAGGGGAGGCGCGGCAGACGGGAACCACTCTCCGGTTAGAGTCCGGAAGCGGGGCCGGGATCGCTGAGAGCGTTGGCCAGTGGTTCATCCTCAATCGGGAAGCCGAGTTCGATCCCGAGTCCGATGAGTGGCACTCGCTGAACGCAGCTTATGGCGGTCGAGGGGGCCACGGGGGGCGACTGTCGATCAAGTTCAGGGAGTCCACCGGCGAGTTCGACGTGAACCCGCTGGGGAGTCGGGAGGACGTGAAGCAAGAAGAGCGAGAGGAACGCAATCGGCAACAGGCTGAGCGAAAGTCGGTGAACCGTGAGACACAAATGAACAGCGCTCGCAATCTCATCCGAGGCGTCCTCATGAAGTCCTCGATTCCCCACTCTGCCCGTGGGATCGCGTCCCGCCTCAAAGCTCTCACTGGTGTCAACCTGCCTTCGCAGGAGATCCTTCGGGATGTGATCGACGCCATGAGGGATGACCTGACACTCCTGCCGTGTGAGTTCAAAACCCCCGCCGACAAGAGGCGACTTCCGGGGTTCATTCACCGGGACGACCGGCAACGGTTCGATGGTCAGGACTGGGTGATGATCTTGGCTGACGACCCGACTGCTGGGAGTGTTCCAGCAACATCCGATTCCCCGCCGGATCTGGATTGATGAACACGCTCCCCGGTGGGGATGTAGTAGTGCG
>JAYTWO010000089.1:0-2419 GCA_043743415.1 Planctomycetota bacterium | reverse complement strand
GTACGGTCCGGTGGCTGGTCCCATGATGATGAGTGGGGACATGTACTCCGGGGTGATCGCCGATACCGGTTGGATGGGCGGCGGGGCCGTCTCCCCGTTGCCGATGACACCGGATGTGGGTCCGCCCCCCGGCACGCTGGGCCAGACCTACCAGCGTCCGTCGCGCCCGATCCCCGTCGACAAGCACCCGCGGATTGGCATTGTGGATGTCCGAGCCACGGGTGCCACTGCGATCAAGATCTTCGGCACCAACGAATATCGCACGAAGGACGGCTTCTCCGGGTTCCAAGACCGCAAGGATCCCTCGATCTGGCGGCTTGAATCCGAACCACTCGTGCCCGGTGTCCCGCATATCTACCGCGTGGTCGCGAAGTATGGAGATGCCTCACGGGAGCAATACATCCGACTGGTGCCGGGGCGGATCGTGACGCTCGACTTCTGAGTCCACGTGTGGCCGCGACTGATTGACTCCAGGGGGTGACCAATGTCACCCCCTATTGGCATTCCGTGAGCGGCCCGGGGGCTCCTCCCCGCTTGCTGTTCTCTCCCCGACCCGATCCAATGGGGTCTTAATGTCGTGACGGTCCAGATGACACGGGAGACCAGTGCATGTTCAGTTGTCAGACAGCGGAGACTTCATCACCCACGGCCTCTCATCGGCCTGCCAGACTCTGGCTCGTGGGGCTGGCGCTCTGTGGGATGACGTGCTGGACCACAGCCTCCGCACAAGAGGTGCCAGCTCCCCACCAGCCCGGCGAGGACTGGCCGTGTTTCCTCGGCTCGCGACATACCGGCATTTCCGGTGAGACGGGACTGTTGGCGAAATGGCCCATGGCGGGGCCGACGCGGCTGTGGGATCGCGAGATCGGGACCGGCTATAGCGCTCCGTCGGTACTGGGGAATCGGCTGGTGGTGCATCACCGCCTGAAGGATGAAGAGATCACTGAGTGCCTCCGCGCGGACACCGGGGCCCCACTCTGGAAGCATATCGAGCCGAGCCAGTTCGAAGACCCCTATGGCTACAACAACGGGCCGCGTTGCTCGCCGATCCTGACCCAGGACCGCTGCTATACGCTGGGAGCCGAGGGCACGCTGGTTTGCCTGTCGCTGCTCGATGGGTCGCCGATCTGGAAGCGAGAGTTACGCACAGAGTACACGATCCCGGACGGGTTCTTCGGCGTCGGGTCTTCGCCACTGCTCGAAGGCAACACCCTCATCGTCCTCGTTGGCGGCCAGCCGAACTCCGGCGTCGTGGCCTTCGACGCCACCACCGGCAAGCCGCTGTGGAACAACGTCGGCAAGGCGACGTGGGACAAGGCCGCGACTGGCTGGCCGGGCGAGCCGGAGTACGAGTGGACCGGCGACGAGATGGTCGTCAGCTACTCCTCGCCGATTTGCGAGACGATCCACGGGCAGCGGCACTTGCTGTGCCTGATGCGGCACGGGCTGGTGTCGCTCGATCCGCAGACCGGCCAGGAGCGGTTCCGCTTCTGGTTCCGGCCGCGCGTGCATGAGTCGGTCAACGCCTCCCAACCGGTCGTGGCCGGGGACACGATCCTGATCTCGGCGGCCTATCGTCTGGGAGCCGCTCTGTTGAAGGTTAAGCCAGACAACAAGAGCTTCGATGTCGTCTGGCAGAACCCCACCAACCTGCTAACCCACTGGTCGACCTCGATTGCCCATGACGGCGTGTTCTACGGCTTCAGTGGGCGGCATGAGAACGAGGGGCTGTTTCGCTGCCTGAAAGCCGACACCGGCGAGGTGCTCTGGGAAACCCCCGGTATGTCCGAGGAACAACTCAAGGGCCTCACGCAAGACCCAGAGGGTAAGATCGTCGATGCGAAAACCAAAGCCGCCGTCCCGTGGCCGTTTTATGGTCGGGCCTCGAAGATTATGGTCGATGGCAAGTTCATCGTCCTGGCCGAACGCGGTGGCATGCTGTCACTGGTGCAGGTCGACAAGACCCGCTTCGCCGAGGTCTCCCGCTGCGAGATACCCGGTATGAAGTACCCCTGCTGGACCGCTCCGGTTCTCTCGCGCGGGCGGCTCTATCTCCGCTGCGAGGATCGGCTGATCTGCCTGGATGTGAAGGGGCCGTAGCAGAATTCTTAAGAATGACGTTACCGACAGAACGCCACCCCGCTCGCCGGGTGGTTCTCTCGCTTGTGCGCTACTCGTTGTTCAGACACTCCTCGTTAAAGCCCCAATACCGTTCAATTAGAGGGTGGAATAAAGGTGTCAGGAACCTTTGTGTTGACATCAGTGGACCGAGGGAGATGGATATGGTTCCTGACACCTTTATTTACCCACCTTTATTTACCCGACTGGCACGCCGCCCTGATCGAGGAACTGCAAGACGAACAACTCCCCGCACCCCGCCGCCACCGCATCAACCCCCGCGTGATCAAACGCAAAATGT
>JAYTWO010000088.1:0-5896 GCA_043743415.1 Planctomycetota bacterium | reverse complement strand
GCTCGATGCCTGAGATTTGATACCCCAAGCATTGTCACGGAGGCTCACACTTTGAACCAAGCCCAGTTCCCGACGACGCTGAAAAGTGCAAAAGTCGAGTCGACATCGGATTCCCCACACGATGCGCTTCGGCGATTGCCAGAAACAGCGCTGCGACTGCCCCGACGAAGTACACGGGATGGATGTCGTTCCGGCTCCAGGCAATTGGTAACAGAATCAACCACCACGCCACCAACGGCAAGTACATCGCCAGGGTCTTGGTGGCATTCCGACGATACGACCACAGGATGCCTGGAGCGGCCATCAGTGGCAGTGTGTAACACCCCGAGGGAATCCTCCACCAGCCCCACCACTGCGACGATCCCATCCCCAGCATCTCGACCCCCACCCAGGTCGCCAGCACAGCCACCAGGAAAGCGTGCAGCAGCGCCGACTCCAACAGCAACGCGAACGGCAGGATGCCCAGCGCCCACACCCACACACCATCGGCGTTCTCACTGCTGATGTGGAACACTTGCCCAATCTGCCAGATGCCACAACCGTACAGAAAGCACCCCAGAAACGTGGCGATCTCTCCGGCCAGCGGCTTCTGCCGCGTCCACCGCAGCCAAACCCCCGTCGCGTGAGCTGCCAGCATCGCTCCCAACACCACGGCGATCCGCAGCCCGCCAGGGAGGGACTCCCAGTTGAACCCGACGATCAGCAGAATCGCCAATGCGACGAGGCACATGGCGATCGACTGCAAGACAAACACACCCCGCGACTGCTTGCGTTGCGAGACCTCCCGCGGTGTCTCATACAGGCTCAGAATCCCCGCCTGCTGCTCGGGCGTCACCAGTCCCTCGGCGTGCCAGTGTTCAAGTTCCGTCTGGAGCCAGTCGCGCTGGCGATCCGGAAGCGGGCGTTTGTCCATCATGGCACCGGTGCTTGGAAGGGCGTCTGGGGGCAGCGATTAACGGAGTGAAGTCCCCGTCCCCGTCCCCGTTCTGCACTGTAACATCAAAACAACGGAGCGGCGCTGACCAGTCGCTGGAGTTCAGACATTCGCCGACTCTTCACTGGCGACTGGAGTCGGAGGGCCTCCCCGTTGGAGTCCAGGCTTCAGCCTGCGCGTGGGCGCACAACATCGCCTGAAGGGCTGGGCTCCCACGGGAGGGGGGATTTTCGCCGTAGGACGGACTTCTAGTCCGTCCTGTCAAAGACGGACTGGAAGTCCGTCTTACGTTCTGCAAATCTGCTTGTCATTCTGGGACAGTTCCTAAGCTCCTGCTCTGTCGCGAGCCAGGGGACACGTCGACTGGCGTATGCGGCTCGGCAGGAGCCTCGCCCTCCCAAGGGAGGTTGACCCCCAGATCGGGTGTATTTGCCCAGGGGCGGGTGACTGGTTCCGTAACCCGACGCGTGAGCGAGGCCGAGCGCAGCGAGGAGTGCCACCAAGAGGCGCCAAGCACCGGACCGACCAACTGACCGGGCCGACCTCTGGGGGCCGATCTCTCGGTGAACTTCGAGAGACGTACGCCCTCGCTCACGCATCGGGTGATGGTTCCCTCACACATCATTCCCCAGTCCACAGCCCAGTACCGCCATTTGGCGAATGCCCCCTCCCTGGCTGCTGCGGGCTGGTGATTGCTGTCGGATCAGAGGAGAGTTATAAGTCGCTCTCCACTCACTGATCTGGCCGCCCGTTCAAGCGACTGCTCCATGACTGACATGTCCGGCTTCGACCCTTACGCCCTTCCCGCCAGCGAGATTCAGGAGCCACCCGTCTCACTGTGGGCCGCTCTCAAGAAGATCGGGCCGGGGATTGTTTTGGCTGGGACGATTGTCGGTTCGGGGGAGCTGCTGCTGACGACCAAGCTCGGGGCGGAGCATGGGTTTCTGTTCTTGTGGCTGATTCTGTTTAGCTGTGTCGTCAAGGTGTTCGTGCAGACGGAACTCGGTCGGTACGCGATCGCGTCGGGGAAGCCGACGTTGGGAGCGATTGATGAATTGCCGGGGCTGAGATTCGGGGCACACTGGCTGGCGTGGTGGTGGCTGATCATGATGCTAGCCACGATCTTTCAGCTCGGGGCGATGACCGGCACCATTGGGCAGGCTCTGAATCTGACGTTTCCGGCAGTCTCGAAGTTCCTCGTCAGCGGATTCCAGGGTATCGTGCCCAGCGTCTCCGCTACGATCTCGGATAGGCCCGAATACCCGTGGGCGATCCTGACTTGCCTGACCACGATTGCCCTGCTCTGGAAAGGCGACTACCGGCGGATTGAGGTCGTCACCACAGCCCTCGTGGTCGGTGTGACACTTCTCACAGTCACAGCTGCCCTGGCCTTGCCGTTCACGAAGTTCCCGATCCTGTGGCCCGAGGTGGGACAGGGGCTGATGTTCGGTGTCCCGGCCACCGGCATCGCCGCTGCCTTCGGTGTGTTCGGCATCACCGGGGTCGGAGCGACGGAGCTGTTCTACTACCCGTACTGGTGCCTGGAAAAGGGATACGCCCGCTATGCCGGAAGGTGCGACGACAGCGAGGCGTGGACCCGGCGGGCCAAGGGCTGGGTCCGAGTGATGTACCTCGATGCGTGGGTCAGCATGGTCGTGTTCACCGTCTCCACGCTGGCGTTCTACTTCATGGGGGCGGCGGTGCTGCATCCGCAGGGGCTCGTTCCCGAGAAGAAGGACATGATCGAAACGCTGTCGCGGATGTTTATCGACACCTTCGGTGGTTGGACCCAGTTGGTGTTCCTGATCGGAGCCGCAGCCGTGTTATTCAAGACGCTGTACCTGTCGAGTGCGGGCAACGGTCGTCTGGCCACCGACTTTCTGGGGCTGGCGAAGTTCGCGACCTACCGCGTGCCGGAGGACCGGGGGCGGATGATCCACTGGCTGTCGATCTCGATCCCAGTCATGGCTCTGGCGCTGTTTGTGATCTTCGGCGAACCGGCGTCGATGGTGATCATCGGCGGCTTTGGACAGGCCCTGACCCTGCCGATGATTACCGCCGCCACGATCTACTTCCGCTACCGCAAACTCAACCGGCGACTGACGCCATCGATCGTGATGGACATCTGCCTGTGGGTGGCGCTGGTGTTGATCACGCTGGTGGCGGGGTATGCGCTCAAAGACCAGATCAAGAAAATCATGGATCCGACCAAGCCCAGCGTGGTGGCTCCGGCAGGGAAGTGATGACTGCCTCGTCAACGCTCGATGTGGGGGTTCGCCCTCCCTGGGAGCGCATTCCGCGCCCCCGAGTCTTCGCATTGACGGGGCGCTGGGCCAGCTCCGGTAGCGCACATGCGCAGGAACCACCGCGACAAGCGGAGTGGCGGGAAGAGTCTTTTCGCTCGCCTTAGCCCTCTGCTGTGACCGTGACCAGTACGTTCTTGAACGCTGGTGTCTTAGAATGCGGGTCGACCTCGCGACCGTAGAGCACGTTGCACTCCGGGCAGTACATCATCGCATTGCCGGGGCGAACATCGAACTCGCGGACGCGCTGGTAGCGCATCTCGCCGGTGCGACTCTTGACCGATACAAGTTGGTCGACCTTCAGGCCCCAGCGGGCGATGTCGTCGCGGTGCATGAGGATGATGTCACGGCGGTCCTGGCCTCGGTAGAGATCTTCTTCTTCGTAGACGACTGTGTTGAATTGGCCTTCGGAGCGGATCGACATCAGCCGCAGTTGCACTCCGGCGGCGTCGTGAGCGGTGGGGATGGCGATGGTGTGGAACCTGGCCTTGCCGCTGGGGGTCGGGAACTTCGGGGTGTCGAGAGCCCGCCCACCAATGTGGAACTCCTTCTTGGTTTGGGCGATGTCGCGGATCGGTTCGAACCCAGGGATCAGCTCGGAGATCAGTTGCCGTACAGCATCGTGGCTCTCCAACTTCTTCCAGTCGACCGGGCCAGTTTCGCCGAGGACCGCCTTGCCCATCGCCGTGAGGACCGAGACCTCACTGCGTGGACCGGAGTACCGCATCGGGCCACCATCGCTCAGACGCACATAGCTGAACATCGACTCCTGCGTCGTCGGCTGCGATTCTTCATCGCGAGGGAGGATCGGGAGCACCAACGTCTCCTGCCCCCGGCCCCACGCGTGACCCGTGTTCAGCGTAGTGGTCATGTACGTCACGAGTCCGAGCTTTTTCATCGCCCGCTCGGCGTAGGCCGCGTCCGGGTTACTCCCGTAGAGGTTCCCGCCCAGGCACAACGCCATGTCCATCTCACCTCGCTCAGCGGCGTCCATGCACGCCATCGTGTCGAGGCCCGGCGAGGTCGGCAGCTGGACGCCCAGCCGTTCTTCAAACCGCTTGAGCATCGACATCTTCAGCTGGGGCGTAACGCCGACGGAGCCCAGACCCTGCACATTGCTATGCCCGCGAATCGGCATCAGCCCGGCGTGGGGCCGCCCCACCATGCCACGCAGCAGCGCGAGGTTCGCGATCATTTTGACGTTGTCGGTCCCGTGCAGATGGTGCGTGATCCCCATCGTCCAACCGATCACCGCATTCTTCGCCAAGGCGTAGACCTGGGCGATCTCTTCGATCTGGGCGCGCGGGACACCCGAGCCGCGCTCAATTGTCTCCCAGTCGGTGGACTCGACTTGTTGACGGAACGACTCAAACTCTTCAGTGGCCTCGGCGATGAATGTCGTATCGAGAGCCTGCAGCGTGAAGAGAGTCTTCGCCATCCCGAGCAGCAGCGCAATATCCCCGCCGATGTGCGGTTGAACATAGTGGCTGGCGATCTCCGACCCGAACACCAAGCTCCGTAGATCGCTCGGCACGCGAAAGCTCACCAGCCCCAGCTCCTTGACCGGGTTGATGACGATGATCTTCCCACCCCTCCGTCGCAGGTGCATCAGGCTCCGCATCAGCCGGGGATGGTTCGAGGCCGGGTTGCCGCCGATCAGAATATAGAGGTCAGCGTGGTCGAGGTCATCGAGCTGAATTGTCCCGGTGCCAGCGCCGATGGCCGCTCCCAACCCGACGCCGCTGGCTTGGTGGCAGTAGTACGAACAGTTGTTGACGTAGTTCGTTCCGAAAAGTCTCGCGAAGAGTTGGAGTAAGAACCCCGCCTCATTCGACGACCGCCCGCTGGCATAGAAGAAACTCCGCTGCGGCCCGGCAGCTTGGAGTTTGCTGGCCAGCAGTTGGAGGGCCTCGTCCCACCCGATTTGGCGGTAGTGCGTGTCCCCCGGCCCCGCATAAAGCGGGAATACCAGCCGACCGCTCATCTCCATCTGCCGAGGCGAAAACGCCCGCAACTCCGCGAATCCATACCGCTGGAAGAACTCGGGCGTGATTCCCGACTGCATGTCGGAGACCATCGCCTGAAACGATTTCTTGCACACCTCGGGGAAGTAGCCCCCCTCGTTGACCATGCCGCCCATCTGCCCGCCCATGCCCAGCGCACAGGTTTTGCAGGCATTCTTCGACCGCATCGCCGCCCACAGCTTCCACCAGCCGACGCGATTCGCCATCCGAAGGGTATAAGCAATGGCCTTCCAACCACCGCCACTGCGAGGAGCTTTCATCGAGGGGAACCGTTGAGGGGTGAGGGGTGAGGGGGTGAGGAAACGGCCATCGTACCACGCTCCCCGTACGACGGACATCCTTGTCCGTCGTGGCTGGAGTTGCGTGTGTGCATCAAAAAAGTAGGCAGGTCTTTCCAACGGAGCCACTGCTTCTGGAAACCCAGCCAGGGATATCGTGTCTGGCTGTGGTTTGGGGGGGATTTTTCTCACACAAAGGCACGAAGGCACAAAGGCCGTCCGGACACCGTACTACTCACGTCACAAATTTGCGCACGATGCGCAAATTTCCGGTGGTCTGGAGACCTCTGTACCCCAAAGGGGTTTCACATCCCAGCCCAGGGTCGCGACGCAGGAGCGCACCCTGGGAAACGTGGT
>JAYTWO010000087.1:0-3225 GCA_043743415.1 Planctomycetota bacterium | reverse complement strand
CAATACATCACTTCCAAGTCGGTCTTGGGCGGGAAGATCGGAGTCGCCAGACTCGGGGGGATGAACCCGATTTCACCATTGGTGCGGACGTTCCAGTTGAAGTTCCAGTAATTGTACAGGGCCGATTCATCGATATAGGGCAAAATGTGGACGACCCAACTCGTCCCGTGAAATCCGGTCCCCTGGCTGGTGTTTTGAATCGCTTCCGATGAATTCACGTAACGCCCGATGCCATCGCTGACCTGGTTCCCACCGCCGGGGGAAATGCTGGCGATTTGACCGGGTGGAAATGCCTTATGGTTATCGTGGTAGTTGTGCAGGGCCAGGCACAGCTGCTTGAGGTTGTTCTGGCAGGCGGACTTGCGGGCCGCTTCGCGAGCCTGCTGCACGGCAGGCAGCAACAGGGCCACCAGCAGGGCGATGATGGCGATGACGACCAACAACTCGATCAGTGTAAATCCGCGGTGACGCTTGGTGCGCATCATAGCTCCGCTCCTCTGTGGTTTGAGACTCTGGACACTTGGAAAACACAACCCGGCAACCGCCGGGAAAAACTCGGTGGACGGCCTCGGTGTTGCAACTGATTGTTCACAAATCACTTGCAACCTGTCAAGGGAATCTGACCCGCCGGGTACGAACCGAACTGCTCAGACCCGATCCCCCGGCAAGTTTCCCGCCAAGGTCTCCCGTCTGATTCTGACACGTTCCGCGTCCTTCATTTACGTCCAGTTCACTCGCTGAGTCAAATCATTTCACGCAAATGTTGGACCTTTGTGACATTTTTCATGCACTCGCGGTTTTGAGTGATAGAAACGTGAGAGTCGGTCGGAGGAACAGGTGGACTCTCCTCAACGGGCAGCCACGCTCTATTTCGCCACACTGCACTTTTATGTGTCGCGTCGCGCGATCATTCACCCAACCGCTCCACCACATTTCGCAGCATCATCCCCAGTCGAGCGGCTGCCTGGATCGACTGCTCCCGCAACTGCCACAGGTCGCTCATACTCGATGGGCGCTTCCAAAGAGCACTCAGCACCGCCCCCGCCCTCACAAATCCAGAGCTTCCAAAGATCGTCAACGCCTCCGACGGGAGGTCCTTGGTCAGGTCATCACTGATCACCCGCACCGCCATGAATCGCACGTTCCGCTCCGCACACACGCGGGCCACAGCCAGTGACTCCATGTCGACGGCAATCGCTCCCGTTGACTCACCCAGCAGCGTCTTGTCCGCCACGGTCCGCACGATGTGGTCGGTGTTCAGAAACTTGCCGACGTAGAGCCCCTCCTTCGGGGCGGACTGCATCTGCACGGGGACGCTCAGCCCCTTCCCCTCGGCATTCACAATGGCGTTCGCGACGACGAGATCCGCCACCTTGAGGTGCGGCTGGAGTGCTCCCGAGAACCCGACCGACAACACCCATTTCGGCGAGTGGCCATCCAGCAGCGTGTGCGTCGCGCGGGTCGCCCGCGACGCTCCCGCCCCGGACTCGACGACCGCAATCCGAGTGTCGTGCAGCAGCAGCCCCCGAATGTGGAAGCGTTCACCCACATACGACTGCACCGGCAGACAGCGCCCCACAAACGGAGCCACCTCCATATTCAAGGCCACCACAATGCCGATATCCGCCTCAGCCGGATTGCGGGGCGTGTCCTCGGCATCGGATTGAGTCGCAGGGTGGGTGTCGGCCATGGTCCGGTGGGGTCGGAAGAGAGGCGGGGCAAGGTGGCCCATCCTACCGCATTGGGAACGGGAGTCGTAGGGTGTGACATACCATCACGAGTCCATCAACTGATCGATCAATCGAAATCAAATCTTTGCAGCGCCTCAGCCACACAGTGCAGGAACCGCGCCGCCGGGGCCCCGTCGATCACGCGATGATCGAACGTCAGGCTGAGCGTGAGTTGGTCGCGGGCGGCGAAGCTGCCGTTGTCGAGAACGATGAGTTCCTTGCGGATCGCTCCGACGCCGAGGATGGAGGTCTCGGGGAGGTTGATGATCGGCGTGAACGCCTCGACGCCGAACGAGCCGAGGCTGGTGATCGTGAACACCGCTCCCTGCATCTCGTTGGCTTTGATCTGCCCGGTACGTGCCCGTTCGACGAGCGACCGAAACTCGACCGCCAGTTCGAGGATCGTTCGCCGGGCAACATCGCGCATGACCGGGACGAGGAGGCCGTCCTCGGTGTCGACGGCGATGCCGATGTGCATGCCGTCCTCGCTGGGGTACTCGATGCAGTCATCGGCCCAGCGACCCCCGAGCAGCGGATGCTCGCACAGGGCTTGGGCCACGCATTTGGCGATGAGGTCGGTATAGGCCGGGACGACCGCAGCCCCGGTCGACTTGTATTGATTCCGAGCTGCGACCAGTGCCGTGGCTTCGACCCGCCGCGTGAGTGTCACCGGAGCGGTCTGTTGCAGGCTGGCCACCATCCGCTGGGCGATGATGCGGCGACGCGAAGTGATCGGGATCGATCGCAGGCCCGTGGCTGAGGCGGCTCGCACATCGCGTTCGCGAACACGGCCATTGGTGCCGCTGCCAGTGAGGCGGGTCCAGTCGACACCCAGTTCGCGAGCTATGCGTTTCGCTCGCGGGGAGGCGATTGTCGCCTTTCGCTCCGCGAAAGGTCGTTCTTTCACGGAGCGAACGGCGATGATGGGGCCGGTTTCCACGGCGGCGATGTCGCTCGCCAAGATCCGCCCACCCGGACCGGACCCAGCGACCTGTTGCAGCGGCACGCCGACCTCGCGGGCGAGCCTTCTTACCGAGGGGGCGGCGGGCGGAGGCTCGGTCGAACCGACCGTAGCAGAATTCGTCAGAATTCTGCCGTCCTCCGGGATCGCTTCGCCCGGCAGAAGTCTGACGAATTCTGCTACGGGAGGGGCCTCGCCGTCAGCGAGTACGTACGCCAACAACGCCCCGACCGTCACAACATCGCCTTCCTTCGGACCATTCGGCAGAATACGCAGCACCCCCGCATCGAGCGACTCCACTTCCTGCAGAGCCTTTTCCCCCTCCAGTTCAAACAGCGGTGTACCCGCCGCGACCCGCTCGCCATCGGCCTTCAGCCAGCCGACGAACTTGCCCTCCTCCATCGAACAACCCAGTCTCGGCTATCGCACTGCGCTTGCCATGCTTACTCCTCCACCAGTTGACGCACAGCTGAGGCGATGGCCTTCGCATCGGGGATGACGACCGCTTCGAGCGAGGGGCTGTAAGGAGTCGGG
>JAYTWO010000086.1:0-3686 GCA_043743415.1 Planctomycetota bacterium | reverse complement strand
CTGCGTCACGATCCCGGCATGGTCCCAGTAGCACAGCCCGCTGTGCTGCGTGAAGGCCCACCCATTGATGAGCGCTCCGGCGTTGAGGCCGACATGCTTGGCGTCCACTTCCAGACGGACCCACTCACCAGTCTTGGGGAGGTCGCCCATTCGCCGGTGACCGGGGACATCACCTGTCCCAAACGAGATCAAATCCTCACCCCAGAAGGCCCGATGCTCCCAGCTGCCATCGTTGAACTGGAGCATCACCGTCTTGGGCGGGTTCTTCGGATCGAGATAGACATACGCGAAAAACTTGTCGCCCTCGCCGACCTTGAGCGGAGATGTGGCTCCCGTGAAGAAGTGCTGATTGAACGTGGCCACTGCCAGTCGGCGGGTCGACTTGGTTCCCGTATGCACCGGGTGGTCGGGGGCAGAGACGAACTCCCACGGACTGTCGCCCAACTGTTGGGCCCCGGCGGGTGTGGCATCCTCAATCCACACGAACTCCTGCGGACCAGTGGTGGGCACGGTGGCCGCAGCCGGTTCGGTGTACTCGACCTTGGCCAGGGCTTCAGCGACCTCTTTTTGTTGAGCGGCGATCTTCGCGTCGAAGTCGGCGATCTTCGCCGTGTCCTCAGCGGTCGAGACCTTCACCGTCGGCGGCGTGTCGTGCCGATTGCCGTCCATCGCGGGGTCAGCTGCGGAGTTGAAGAATGAGTAGAGAGAGTAGAACTCCTTCTGCGAGACGGGGTCGAACTTGTGGTCATGACAGACCGCACAGCCGAGCGTCAGTCCGAGAAATACGGTCGAGAGCCGCTCGGTGCGGTCGACGGCGTAGCGGACGCGGACCTCTTCATCGATCGAACCGCCCTCGCTGGTGGACACGTTGCAGCGGACAAACCCAGTGGCGATCTTCTGCTCAATCGTGGGAGTCGGCAGCAGGTCGCCCGCGAGTTGTTCGATGGTGAATTGGTCGTACGGCTGATTCGTGTTGAAGGCGTTGATGACCCACTCCCGATACTTCCAGATCGACCGCTCGTTGTCGAGGTGCAGCCCGTGCGTGTCGCCGTAGCTGGCGATGTCGAGCCAGAAGCGGGCCATGTGCTCGCCGTACTTGGGCGAGTCGATCAGCCGGTCGATGAGCTTCTCGTAGGCCTCGGGGCTGGAGTCTTGGAGGAACTCGCCGACCTCAGCGGGCGTCGGTGGCAGGCCGGTGAGATCGAACGTGACGCGGCGGAGGAGCGTGATCTTGTCGGCCTCGGGGCTGGGAGCGAGTCCCTGCTTTTCGAGGTCGGCCAGGACGTACTGATCGATCGGGTTCTGGCCCCAGGGGGTGATCCTGGTCGGAGCCGGGGTCGCCTTCACCGGGGAGAGGAAGGCCCAGTGCCCCTTGTACTCGGCCCCTTCGGCGATCCACTGCCGGAGGGTTTCGATCTGCTTCGGCGTCAGCTTCTTGCCCGACTCCGGCGGCGGCATCAGTTCGTCGGGAGACGCCGAGGTAATGCGGTGGACCAGTTCGCTCGCGGCGGCATTCCCGGGCACGATCGCGACCTTGCCGGATTCGCCCTTCCACATCGACTGGTCACTGACATCCAGCCGCAACCCGGACTCCCGCTTCAAGGCGTCCGGGCCGTGACAGCTGAGACAGTTCTCCGACAAGATCGGACGAATGTCGCGGTTGAAGTCAACGCGATCGGCGGCCTCGACATCCGAGAGACACACCAGAAACAGCAGAGCAATGAGGGAGCGAAGCATCACGGCGGCGACCACCCAGGCAGGAAGTTGACAGGCAGGAGGAACGCATCAGGAGGCGTTCATTGATGATGGTAACACCGCAGCGGGAGGTATGGGAAGACCTGCGGGTCGGCGGAGGGTGCATTCGTCCATTGGCAGTACAGGGCTGTAGACGGGAGAATTCTGGGCGAATGATTTCCTGATTGGTAGAGATCGGTGACTGGATCCCTCACGCCAGAATCGGCGTCAAGACCTCGCCCTTCACATCGGTCAGCCGGTAATCGCGCCCTTGGAAGCGGTAG
This sequence comes from Planctomycetota bacterium, assembly GCA_043743415.1. Classification (GTDB taxonomy): domain Bacteria; phylum Planctomycetota; class Planctomycetia; order Planctomycetales; family Planctomycetaceae; genus TH-plancto1. The sequence goes on along the minus strand of JAYTWO010000086.1, from coordinate 1,668 downwards.
GTCAGCTTCTTGTGGTCGACCCCCATTTGGTGCAGGATCGTCGCGTGCAGGTCATGCACCTCGACGACGTTCTCGACGGCGTTGTACCCCAGTTCATCGGTCGCCCCGTAGGACGTGCCGCCCTTGATGCCGCCGCCCGCCATCCAGATCGAGAACCCCTTGATGTGGTGGTCGCGTCCGTTCCCTTGGGCCATCGGCGTGCGCCCAAATTCGCCGCCCCAGATCACCAGCGTCTCGTCCAGCATCCCGCGCTGCTTGAGGTCGGAGATCAGTGCTGCGGCCGGTTGATCGACCTCCTTCGAGATCACTTCGATCCCGCCCTTGACCCCTCCATGATGGTCCCAGTCGCGGTGATACAGCTGGATGAACCGCACCCCGCGTTCGGCCAGCCTTCGGGCGAGCAGGCAGTTCGACCCGAACGACCCGTCTCCCTGCGTGCAGGCGTACTGCTCCAGCACGTGCTTCGGCTCGTTGGAGAAGTTCATCAACTCCGGCACGCTGGTCTGCATGCGGAAGGCCATCTCGTACTGGTTGATGCGGGTGGCGATCTCGGGGTCGTCGATCGATTGATCGAGCTGGCGGTTGAGCTGGGAGATTGTGTCGACCACCTCCCGCTGCATGTCCGGAGAGACGCCGGGCGGGTTGTTGATGTAGTGGACAGCGTCTCCCTTGGACTGGAACCGCACCCCCTGAAACTTGCTGGGGAGGAACCCGCTGTGCCATTGGCGCGAGGAGATCGGCTGCTGCTGGCCGCTTTTGCCGGTGCTGGTGAGGACGATGAACCCCGGCAGGTCGGCGCTGTCGCTCCCCAGTCCGTACCAGAACCACGACCCCATGCTCGGCCTGCCGGAAACGGTACTCCCGGTGTTCATGAAGGTGTGGGCCGGGTCGTGGTTGATGGCCTCGGTCTTGAGCGAGCGGATGATGCAGATGTCGTCCGCGATGCCACCGATCTTGGGAAACATCTCGCAGATTTCTTGGCCAGACTCGCCGAACTTCTGGAACTTGTGCTGCGGACCGAGCACCTTCAACTGTTGCCCCTGCAACTGGGCAATCGGCTGGCCCTTGGTGAAGGAGTCGGGCATCGCCTGGCCATTCAGTTCGGCCAGCTTCGGTTTGTAGTCGAGCGTCTCCAGGTGGCTCGGCCCCCCGGCCATACAGAGGTGGATCACTCGCTTGGCCTTGGGCGCGAAGTGCAGCGGGTTGACGACGCCCTGCCCGGCCTGCGTCTCAGCTGCGTTCAAACGCAGGGCTTGGGGGTTCATCAGTGAGGCCAGCGCCATCGCCCCCAGGCTGGTGGTCGACTGCGTCAGGAACGACCGTCGATTGACCCACGTGCGGCACTGCTCATACAGAGAGGGAAAATCTGACATGCGGGCACCCCCAGCGATTTCGATCCGCGACCAACACCCCGCGATGAATCCCCTCGCAGTCAGGGCGTGACGTGTTGAGTGTACGCTGGGATCGCGTGCGGGGCCAACCTCGGAGCCGTGTCCCGCACAGCTGGGTGTGTGCGTCTGAAACATAGTGCCTTGTCAGTGCTTGATATTGGGGTGGTTCCCGTCGGGAGGGCCACCCTGGGCTGATGAAAACTTGGTCTTGACGGGGGGTTTGTGGTCTGGTTTATTGAGTTGGTTCTGTTTCGCTGGGGGAGTCTGTGTGAGGCGT
>JAYTWO010000085.1:0-1547 GCA_043743415.1 Planctomycetota bacterium | reverse complement strand
CTGCCGACGCCGTAGTGATTGACCCGCCCGCTGGAGACGGCCTGGGCGGACTTCACCTGCTTGCCGACGATCTCCAGATCGAGCCAGGCATTTTGATTGCCGCCCTGGTTCTCCCAGAGTCTCACGCCTGCCGCGTCGACCAGACACAGATCGAGGTCGCCGTCCTGGTCGAAGTCGGCGGTGTGAATGTCTTGCACCGCTGTCGTGTCTGTCGGATGAACCCAATCCACAGCCCCGAAGCCTACCGCACCCAGCCCGCGTTTCAGGATGAGTTGATTCGAGTCCCCAGCCCCGATCAGATCCTCGGTCCCATCGTTGTCGAGGTCGGCCACGCGGCCCTTCATTGTCCGGCCTGGATCAATCAACTTGACCTGTTCCGGAGTCAGCCACCACTTCCCGGCCTCGGGGGTGCGACTCAGCGCGAGGTGAGTCCCCTGGCTGCCAGTCACCAGCAAGTCCCAACTCGCGTTGCCATCGGCCTCCAGCACCTGCACATCGCTGATGTCCGTGACGCCCGCGAGAGCCTCGATCGCCTTCCAGCGGAGGGTCGCGTGCCGCAGACTCTCTAACAGAAAGACCCGCCCATCTGCCACGACGACCGCATCCAAGTCCTGGTCGCGGTCGATGTCCACGCTCACGATCCGTGTGACGACCACATGTTCTGGCACGAGCACCGGCGTATCGGACCGCGTGAAGAACAACGGCTTCCCGGTGTTGAAGCCGATGTGGATGCCAAAGTCGCCTGCCAGGATCAGATCCATGTCGCCATCGAGATCGAGATCAGCCGCCTCAGCCACCTCGGTCTTCCCTTCCAACGCCTTCGTATTCTCGGCGGGCCACGCCGTCAATGAGCGCTGCTCCCCGACTAAAGCATTCTGCAGGAGTTGCACCCCGGCCTCGCCATACAGCACCACATCCAGATCCGCTCGTCCGACCTGCTTGACTCCCGAGGGGTCATTCTCCACCGGGATGTCCACGCTGTCGTCGTCCAGATCGGTCAGCAGAAACCCCCGGACTCCAGCCACCGGGAGATCCATGACCACGGTCCACGCCCCCACCGAGTCTCGCGACCACACCGAGAAGCGGGTGTCGGTCAGCACGCACAGCTCCGGCTTCCGATCAAGTGTCAGGTCCGCCAGACGAGCCTGCTGCACAGGCGCGAGACCACTCAGCGCTACCGGCAACGTCACGGGGGCCCACTCCAGTTTGATCGGGGGAGTGGCGTTCGCCGCAGCCGACTCGGGCGGGATGCTCGCAGTCACGGCAGTGGGCAGTTCGGAAACCACGAAGTCGAGCGGGTGGCGATACAGATACTTCTGATCGGTCTGCGCGGCGTCTTCCGGTTTGAGGACGTTGCACATCTGCCGCCGCGCCACGGTGTTCAGAGTCTTCCACTGGGCTTCCGCATCCGCTGCTCCTGCCGCGAGTTCACCGGCTACGGTTCGTGCCTGTTTCAGCGCATCGGGGAACGAGTAGTACGGCACAGCCTTCTGGATCGATGCCTCGACCACCGGTGAAATCGCCGCCAGCCGGTCCAGGGTCTTCAC
>JAYTWO010000084.1:0-4103 GCA_043743415.1 Planctomycetota bacterium | reverse complement strand
AGGTCAGGCTGTGCCTGATCGTTCTTTGGACCTGCGACTATCCTTTTGCTGGCGAAGAGTCAGGCACAGCCTGACCTACCAGGACTGGAGAGGTAAAATCAGAGGCCACGGATCGACACGGAAAAACACGGACGCCATTGAAGGACAGCCTTTCGATATCGACACCGGTGATTTGCAGGTCGAACAACACTCTCTTGATCACCATGCCCCTCATTTTCCGGTCAACACAAAGGTTCCTGACACCTTTTCTGCCCTTCTCCCCGAAAGTCACATCCAGTGTGGGGGAGAGGGGGCAGAGAGAGCGGAGTACCGCCATTTGGTAAATGCACCCGGCATGTGCCTTACCGAAGCTCGGCAATTGACGCACTGCCCCAGTCTCGGGAAGATCGCGGCATGTGGTCCCGTGCGTTGTTGCTGTTCGCGTCCCAGATCTCCCGCGAGTCCCGACGGATTGACTCGATGGTGATCCGGTTATTGTATGCCGGGTTTTCGCTGTCGATTCTGTTCACGGTGGCTGAACTCGACCCGCGAGAGGCAGGGCTCGCGCTGCTGCGGGCGATGACCGTCGTGCATGCGGCGCTGGCGGTGTTGTTGGCGGTTCGGCTGGCCGGAGACATCGCGGGGGATCGGGCCTCGGGAGTGGTGGGGCTGCTGTATTTGTCGGGGATCGAATCGAGGTCGGTGGTACTGGCGCAGCTGATGCAAGTGGCCACTGCGTTCCTCAGCGTGTGGATGGTGCGGGTGCCGATGCTGGTATTGGCGTTCTATCTGGGCGGGACGACGCTGCATCAGATTTTGCAGGTTGAGGTTTTGCTGCTGGGGCTGTTCGGCATGACCGTAAGTGCGGGTCTGCTGCTGGGGCATTACTCACCGGATCGGGCCACCTCGCGGATGGTGTTTTTGTTGCCGCCGCTGCTCGACTTCGGGCTGACGATCCCCAGCTTAGTAGTCGCTATCGTCCATTACTTGAACGTGTTCAATGTGCCGTTGTCAGTCGAGTACGTGCTGGACAACCTGTGGTATGGGGGAACCGCACATGGCTTGTATCACTCACTGAGAGACGGCAATCCCTCGGCGATTTACCTGTGGCCACTGGTACTTCATCTGGGGATCGCGGGATTGAGTCTCTGGGCCTGGCGGCGGGTCTACTTCACCTGCCTGGACGAAGCCGCAGCTCTCCCCACTCCCGAGAACACCCCCCAGCCGCTGCGCCCCAAGCAGTCGAAATCCCGCACCAGCCGACCGATCTGGGACGACGGGCTAGCCTGGCAGGCGTACTACGTTCACAGCGATGGCACGCAGAATATCCTGGTGCGGTCGATCGGGATCGGGTCATGCCTCTTGGGGGTGATGGTTCTGGTCTCGATGGGCGATCCCGGCTATCGAGCGATGGGGATGGTGCTGCTCATCATTCCGACGGGCCTGATGATGTTCATCGGTCGCGGCAAGGTCAGCGACTGCCTGCAAAAAGAGATCAAGGACAAGACCCTGCCCGACCTCTTGATGACCCCGCATACCGTGCTCGAACTCTGTGACGGGTGGGGTCGCGGGGCGTGGAAGCTGATGCAGCCGGATCTGGTGCTGTATGCGGCGTGCCTGGTGGGCTGTCTGATCTATGCTCCGATGGATTTGGCTCCGATCATCTGCGGCGGGGCGATCTTGTTATTGGCCAGCGGGCCGTTCTTTGTGTTGTCGCCGCTGGTGCCGTTTTCGTTCTGGGGGATACTGACCGGGCTGGGGTTGATCGCGGCAGTGATGTTCATTCTGGTCGTCAGCGTGCCGTTCTCGATTCACGTTCATCCGTGGTTGGGGCCAGTCATCATGGTGCCGCTGGCCTGGGGCTGGAACTGGCTCTGTCGACGGATGATCCCCAGTTGGTTTGCGAAGAAGCAGGAAGAACTCGTGTGATTATGAACCGACCACTGGACGAGTTAAAGACCCCGGAGCGCCTCGACCGGGGATTGGTGATTGTCCTTCCCGGGGTCGAGGGCTATAGCCACCTGAATCGCCGCATCGCGCGCGGGCTGGCTCTGGGAGGCGTCACCCACGCCATTGAGATCTTCGACTGGACCTACGGCTGGTTCTGGCAGTTGTGGAGCTTGCGGTCTCGGCGGAGGCATACGGAGCAGGCGACGCTGCTGGCCGCGAAGATTGCCGCTTACCAAGACGAGTACCCCGGTCGACCGGTGCATCTGGTGGGGCACTCGGGCGGCGGGGCGATGATCGCCTACACGTTGGAGGCGCTCGAGCCGGGACGCACAATCACCGGTGGAATCATGCTGGTTCCGGCTTTGTCGCCAGGCTATTCGCTCAAGGTCGCGGTCTCTCGGACTGAGCGCGGGATCTGGAACTTCTGCTCGCACGGGGATGTGCTGTTTCTGGGAGTGGCCACGCTGCTGTTTGGAACGACCGATGGGCGGCACTGCGTCGCGGCGGGGAACGTGGGGTTCACCGCGCAGGTCGTGCAAGATGCCGCTCATTCGGAAACGGCTGTCTTACGGAATGTCGGGTATCGGTGGGACATGCTGGCCAGCGGGCATTGGGGCGGGCACTTGTCGATCTCGTCGAGCCGGTTTGTGGCGCGGGTTGTGGCTCCGTTGATACGCGGCGGGGGCTCGTAGTGGCACGACGCTCCGCGTCGTGAACGACGACGCGGAACGTCGGACTACATTCAATCAGATCTCGCGCCGTGCTTTCTGGCAACGCGGGCAGAAGAACGTCGAGCGCTGGGCCTGGACGATGCGGACGACCACGCCCCGCTGGCAGGTCGGGCAGGGCTGGCCCTCGCGGGCGTAGACCCGATGGGCGTTCTGGTAGCCGCCGGATTGGTTGAGGGCATTGCGGTAGGTGCCGTCGCCGAGTGTCGACCCCTCGTGCAAGATCGCGGTCGTCAGCACCTCGACGGTGAATTTCGCCAGCAGTTTAAGTTGCGGAAGGCGCAGTGAAGCGGCAGGCGTTTCCGGGTGAATCCGGCAGAGGTGCAGAATCTCGCTGGCGTACAGATTGCCGATCCCCGCCACCTTCGTCTGATCGAGCAGCAGCACCTTGATCGAGCGCTGGGTGACTGCGCAGATCGTCTGCCAATGCGCGACCTCTGTGACCAATGCATCCGGCCCCAGGAATTCGTGACTGAACAGTCGCTCCACTTCCTCGGGATTCAACAACGACACCGTCCCCAAACCCCGCCGATCCCAAAACCACAACGACCGCTGGGCCCGACCCGCTCCCAGCTTCCACACGACTCGCAGGTGCTCCGGGCTCGGCGGATCGGCGATCAACATCAACCCGGTCATTCGCGGTTCCACGACAAACGCCGCCCCCGACTCCAGCCGCAACACCACCCGCTTCGCCCGGCGCGTGACTTCGATGATCGACTGGCCCACCACCTGCGAGGCGATCGACTTCAAGGCCGGTCGAATCGTCAGCGGTCGACACGCACACGGACACGCCTCAAAGGCCGCAATCCGCTGCCCCTCGACCTGCGGTCGAATCCCCCGGACCATCGTTTCGACTTCAGGCAGTTCGGGCATGGGGGGGGCGTCGAGGGAAGATCGTTGAGGGTTGAGTGGCTAGCAGTCCACCGGACAATCATAGAGAACATGATTGCCGTTTCCGACAGAACGCCACCTCGCTCGTCGGGGTGGTTCCCGCGACTGTGCGCTACCGGAGATTAGCTGGCATTTCGTAGTGCACAATCGCGGGAACCACCGGGGCAAGCCCGGTGGCGGGACTTTTGTCGGACACGACCTATAAAGGTTCCTGACACCTTTATTCTCCCCGCCTCCCTATAAAGGTTCCTGACACCTTTATTCTCCCCACCTTTATTCTCCCCCCCTGACACCTTTATTCTCCCCCCGAGGGGGACACCTCCGGCCATCTGTGCGATCAACTGGCCGTACTTGATCCGGGATTCGTCCGAGCCATACGGCCCCAGCATGATGTCCCGGCCAGCCACGCGGATGCGTGCCTGACCGCTGCTGTGTCGCAGGTAACTGGGAAAAACATTGGGTTTACGTGCCATGTGCGGGACTCCGATTCATTTCGTGGAACTTTTTTCCACGATTGAAACAGGTTTTTCACCGCACTGACGACCATCGTCAGGT
>JAYTWO010000083.1:0-10166 GCA_043743415.1 Planctomycetota bacterium | reverse complement strand
CTCGGAGGGCTGACGCCCACCGCTCGCCGGTTTCACTTAGTGCTCCGCTTCATCCGCACTCGGCTCGGGCAACCAGAAGCTGGCGATCAGACCGATGAGATACACGGACCCGGCCGTCACGGCCGCGGCATAGGCCAGTGCCCCAGGACGCGATAATCCCAGGTGGGCCATCCCCAGAAAGATTGGAGCGATGATCAGACCAGTCAGTCCGTTGGCAGCTGTCCCGACCATGCGGCCCCCGACGTTGGCGGCGAAGCTCTCGCCGGTCCCGCGCAGGTGAACCGGATAGACGCGAGGCAGATAGTTGCCCCAAAAGCTGAACTGGGCCACGGTCAGGAAGCCGGTCACGAAGATGCCGACCTTCACGAGGCCCAAGTTGTCGGTGTGCAAGAAGTCGAGGATCGCCTGCGGTGTCTTCCCCGCTGCCGGGAAGAGGAACACCAGCGGGACGATCAGCACCCCCGGAATCTGGAACATCCGCAGCAGTCGCTGACGATTGACGATCCGCACCGCCAGGAACGCCAGGGCGAAACGACCGATCAGTCCGCCCAGCTCCTGCCACAACTGGACGTTGGCCACGGTCGCCTGCTGGTCCTTGCCGAGGGCGACGATCTTCCCCTTGAGTTCTTTGTAAGCGGGGGTGCCCTTCTCAGCTTTGTCGAGTTCCTTACGGAGCTTCGGGATCGGAGCCCAAGCCTTGTTGAGACCCGGCACGATTTGCGGCATGAACTGAATCGCACCGAACGCTGCCCCATACCCGCAGGCGAACAGCAGGGCTGTTACGATCGAGGTGCGAGCGAGCTTCCCTTGGAAGATATCGCCCAGCGAGGCTCGCTTGAGGGTTCCGGCCAAACGCTTCTGCTCCCAGATCGGAGACTCGGGCAGGAACGGACGAATGATGATCAACGGGATCGCGGGCAGTACCCCAGAAATCAGCGTGTAACGCCACGCGGCATGGTCCCCAAAGATCGCGGGCAGACTGGCACCGTATTTGACACACAGTCCGTACGCCACCGTCACCAGCAGACCCCCGAACGAAGAAAACGCCTGCGTATACCCCAGCACTTTCTCACGTCGTTGAGGATCAGGGAACAACTCTGCCAGCCAGGCCACTGCCGCCACGAACTCCACGCACACACCAATGAATGTCGTACAGCGGAAGAACAATAACATCGGAGCCGAGGTACTAAACCCCGACGCCAATGCGGACAGGGCATACAGCAAAATGCTCCAAGTCAGCACCCGCCGCCGCCCCAGCCGGTCGGTGAGCATGCCCCCCATCAAGCCGAAAGTGCCTCCACACAGGGCACTCCCCCACATGATGTAGGCATTCCACTTCAGGATCTCGTTGAACCCCGAATCGGTGTCTGCGTCGACCTTCAGAAGCTCAGTGAGGGCCGGGCGCGAAATGAGCGGGAACACCAGCAACTCATAAATATCAAACGCGAACCCCAGGGCGGCAATCGCACAGATCAGCCACTGGACCCGCGTCAGTCCGCCCGTCTTCGTCGAGGATTCACTCATCCCGCTGTCTCCCGTGAGTCGTTCATCGGTCTCGATCGGTCCGCCCGCACTCTGGTTCAAGCCAGAGCGGGAGTGACCGCCGATGAGTGTAGCGCAGGGGGATGAGGCATGCAAACTGCCCTCTGCGATTGGCTTGTGGGGCAAGAGGGGGAACTTCATCCGACTTGCCGGGAGGGATGCCCGAGTGCTGAAGCAGACCGTCACTCAACGCGTCAGCGAGGGCGGCGACCAGAGGGCGTTTCGATGCCACGGGACTCCCCTCGGGGATGCCCTCCAACCTCGACCATCGAAGACGAGGGCGTTAGGCTACTCTTACTATCCCACTGCCTCCCCATACGCGAGTGTTCGATGTCCGTGCAACCTGTTCTCATCAATGGTCAGTGGCGAGTCTCCGCTGGGAAAGAGCTGTTTCAGGCGGTCGATCCCTCCAATAAGCAGAAGTTGGCCGAGCAGTTCCCGGTCAGTCCGTGGGCCGAGATCGAAGAGGTCATCCGCTGCTCCGCCGAGGCGGCGGCTGCCGTGCGTGGCTGGCCGGGGGAGCGGTTCGCGGCGTTCCTCGAAGACTATGCCACGCGCATTGAAGGCCGGGCTGCGGACATCATCGCCATCGCCCATCGCGAGACCGGACTGGCGGTCGAGCCGCGACTCAAGATCGCCGAACTCCCGCGTACAGTGAACCAGTTGCGACAGGCAGCGACCTGCGCCCGCGACGGCTCGTGGGCCACCGCCACGATCGACACCAAGTCGAACATCCGCTCCCAGTTCGGTCCAATGGGGCCGGTCGTTGTCTTTGGTCCGAACAACTTCCCGTACGCCTATAACGGCATCGCGGGCGGCGACTTTGCCTCCGCAGTGGCTGCGGGCAACCCCGTGATTGCCAAGGGGCACTCCTCGCATCCGGGGACGACGCTGCTGCTCGGCCAGCTCTGTCAGGAGGCCGCACAGGCCACCGGCATGCCCGCCGGGTTCGTGCAACTCATCTACCGCACCTCGCACGCTGATGGCTACAAGCTCGTGTCGCACCCGCTCATCGCAGCCAGTGGCTACACCGGGGCGCGGTCAACGGGGCTCGCGCTGAAGGAGGCGGCGGAGAAGGGCGGCAAGCAATTCTATTGCGAGCTGTCGAGCATCAATCCGGTGTTCGTACTGCCCGGGGCTTTGCAGGAGCGGCTGCCAGGGTTGGTCGATGAGTTCACCGGCAGTTGCCTGATGGGGGTCGGTCAGTTCTGCACGAATCCCGGACTGGTGATCCTCCCCGCAGGCCCCGCAGCTGAACAGTTCATTGCCGCCGTGGCCACGAAGTTCGAGGCTGCTCCGGTTGGCACGATGCTCAGCGGGGGCGTGGAGCAGAACTTCCGCGCGGGACTGGTCGCGTTGCAGCAGTCCGGAGCCATGGTCGTCTGCGGAAATAAGCCCGCCGATGAGAAGCGGCACTGCTACGCGAACACGCTGCTGCGGGTGAGCGGGGAGGCGTACCTCCAAAACCCGCACGGTTTGCAAGCCGAGGCGTTCGGGAATGCCTCGCTGATGGTGGTGGCGAAGGATCTCGCCCAGATGATCGCGATTGCGAAGACGTTGGAGGGGAACCTGACCGGTGGCCTCTACAGCGACACGCAAGGCAGCGATGACGCCGCCTACGACCAGCTCGCTCCGTGGGTGCGTGTGACCGTGGGACGCCTGCTTAACGACAAGATGCCGACCGGCGTGGCCGTGGTCTCCTCGATGAACCACGGCGGCCCGTACCCCGCGACCGGCCACCCCGGCTTCACCGCCGTCGGCTTCCCGGCGAGTCTCCACCGGTTCGCGATGTTGCAGTGCTATGACAATGTGCGGGCCCACCGCTTGCCGCCCGCCTTGCAGAACAAGAACCCGACCGGGACGCAGTGGCGGATGATTGACGGGGTGTGGTCGCAGGCGGATATCGCCTGACCGTGGGACGGGCCCATTGGCCCGTCCGTGCCCTTGTCAATTGCCCTGTCGCATCGCGGGATGGCTCCGCGGATGCGGAGTGGTTGAAACGCAGGTTGGGACAGCCTGACGGAGTATGTTCGTTGGCTCCGGTCGGAGACTTACGACGGCGGAGCATCGTGCCACACTGGCTGGCCCCGGCTTTCGGTCCAAGCCGGGCTAACACAGATTCCGGAGCGTGGGTATCATCTAGGGGGCGCAGCAGAGGGTGAGGATCAGCGGCCCGATGAAGGTGGCGCGGGGGAGACGCAAGAAAAGTGCCAAGTGCCAAGTGTGAAGCTGAGGCACTGTTCACTTTCCATTTTGCACTTTTCAATTGCCCTCCACCCTCCACCCTCCACCCTCAACGCTCTCCCCGATTGTGTGCATCAGGAGGTCTGTGACATGCCCATCAGCGTTCCCCACGAGGAAGTTCTGGCACTGAACATGGTGCCCATGATTGACTTCCTCTTGCTGATGAACATTTTCTTCATTGCGAGCAGCCGTCTGGTCGAACCGGAGATGCAGTACGACATCAATCTGCCGACAGTGACCGAGGCGCGACCACTGACGGCACTTCCGGACGAGATCATCCTCAACGTGAAGAGTGACGGAGCGATCTTCGTCAAAGGGGAACCACAGGCCAATTCCGAGATTGAAGCGGACTTGAGGCTGGCGTCGAAGCGCTACGCCGATCAAGTCGTTCGCATCCGGGGGGATGGTGTCGGACCCTACCAACACGTGATGAACGCCCTGCACCTGTGTCAAAAGGCCGGGATTACCAAGATCAAGCTCGACGCCCGCATTGAGGAGACGCCCGCGAAATGACTCTGGCCCTCGACCTCTCCGCTCAACTCTGGCCACTGCTGGAACTGGTCCTGGCGATCTTTCAGCCAGCGGTGGTGTTGCTGTTGTGTGTGGGTGTGGTCGTGGCGTCGATGCACCTGTTTGCCATGCTGGGCACCCAGTGGGGGCACCGCAAGGTGACGGGCAAGGCCCTGATTTTCTCTCTGGGAATCCATGCCTCACTGATTTTCGGCGTGGTGGCGATGATCCCGGAATACCAGCCGCAGTTTATCCGCTCCGCCTTTGAAGAGGAGCATGTCGTCGACGTGACGATGGACTCGTTCGAGTTCTCAGAGGTTCCGGGTGCGTCGGAGGCGGGCGGTATATTCGACCCGCATGCGACGCATGCGACGATCCGCCAGCCCTGGGACAAGATCCCCGCCGCTCTGGCCCTGGCCCCTGAGCGAACACAACCCGTCGAGGTGCCGGACGCTGCGCCGACACAGATCGCCCCCTTCGACGCTCGCCCCCCGCGTCAGGCCGTCCACGTCCCCGACCCGCTGTTTGTCCCGCTCCCTCCCTCCGCTTTGGAGTCGGGCCAACTGGCCAAAACCGACGTACCACAGGACTACAATCCGGCTGCGTATCAACCGGTGATGGACATTGTCAGTCAGCCCGAGCCTTCGCGAACTCCGTCCCGTGCCGCTCCGGCGATTGCTCGAACTGCCCCGGCGCTGTCGTCGATCCCGAGTGGTTCCCAGATCAGCCGGATGACTCGCCCCACCGAAAGCCCGCTGGAAAGTCCGCTCACGACTGATTTCAATCCCGGCGTCGAGTCCGCACTCCCCTCGGCCCAGCCGAGTCCAGATGCCGACGTACTGCCGGTGATGCGGCCCTCGCAACTTCCCACACGGGGCGGGGCGGCTCCGTTCCAAATCGGCAGCACCACGGGGAATCCGTCGGCATCTCCGGGGCCAGCCTCGGTGCCGGGATCGCCGCTACCCCCACAGTCCGCCGCACCGGCTGTGATGCCCAATCGCACAGCTCCTCGTCCTTTTCCGGGAGTTTCCGGAGGACTGGCGAAGATCGAGCGAACCCGCCCGCCGGCAGTTCCAGGAACCTCCAATATCGAAGGATCAGACCCCGGTAGTCGCCAGGTGCCCAACAACTTGGCGATGGAGGCTCTGCCGAACCTGATCCGGCCGCAGGGGCTCCTGCCCATGCCGCTCGGCAGTTCCTCCCCCGCGCAGTATCAACTGCGGTCGAAGGAGCAGCGCGGGCAGGCCCTGCAACAGTTCGGCGGGACACAGGAGTCGGAAGCGGCAGTGGATCTGGCGCTGAAATGGCTGGCCAATATTCAGGAGTCCGAGGGGTTCTGGGACGGTGACGCTTACGGGGCCGGAAAGGTCGATGTCGAGGGCGGCATCAATCGCGAGTTCGCAGGCCGCGATGCGGACACCGGGCTGACCGCTCTGGCCGTGTTGGCGTTCCTCGGCAAGCAAAACACCCTCGAAGAGGGCGATTACTCCGCGAATGTCACGCAGGCCCTGCACTGGTTGGTCGATCAGCAGGGAAAGAATTCCCAGGGCATCGACGGCTACCTCGGAGGGGATGCCGCCGAGATCGCGGGCATGTACTCCCACGCCATCGCGACCTTCGCCATCGCTGAGGCGTACGCCATGACCAAGGACCAGGCCCAAGCCGAGTTTCTGCTCGAACCGCTCCAGAAAGCCGTGGGGTTTACGCTCGAGTGTCAGCTGGAGGATGGCGGCTGGCGCTACATGCGCAGGCAAGCGGGTGGAGGTGACATGAGCATCTTCGGCTGGCAACTGATGGCCCTTAAGAGTGCGCAGGCAGCGGGGTTGGAGATTCCGCTGGCGACTCGTCAGAAGATGATTCAGTTCCTGCAACAGCGTGGTCTCGGGAAGTCGGGCGGGTTGGCCGCGTACCGAGTCAACGAGCGTCCGTCGGTGGCGATGACGGCGGAATCGCTGTTCTGCAAGCAGATGCTGGGGCTGTCGCGAGAGCATCCGTCCTGTGACGAGGCGGTCAAGTTCCTGCTGTCCAACCCTCCCAGCCGCCAGTCGCTGAATCTGTACACTTGGTATTACAGCACGCTGGCGATGTTCCAATACGGCGGAGCGGAGTGGGACCGCTGGAATGTTCCGCTGCGAGAACTGCTGATCGCCGAGCAGGTCACGGAAGGGCCCTTTGTCGGAAGCTGGGAACCGCGCGATCAATGGGGCGGGTACGGAGGCCGGATCTACTCGACCGCCTTTGCCACCCTGTCGCTTGAGGTCTACTACCGCTACCTCCCGCTCTATCGCACCACCGCCCCCTCCGCAGCGGTATCCCCGCAGAACGCGGAGCCGATCAGCGAGCCGTCGTTGATTCAGCAGCCATAAGGCAGGCAGGTGTAAGTCGCCACCCCGCTTGTCGGGGTGGTTTCCGCGCCTGTGCGCTACTGTAGCGCACAGGCGCGGGAACTACTGGGACAAGCCCCAGTGGCGGGGAAGTGATTTCGGCCGGCCTGCCGAAGACGACCACGGATGGCCAGTTCAATACTGCCGAATCACGCCCGCGAGTACTCCGAGGATTTCCACGTGCTGCGAGTAGATCGGCTGGAACCTCGGATTGGCGGGGTCGAGGCGGATGCGGTCGGATTCGCGGTAGTACTTCTTGAGGGTGGCGTCCGCCCCGTCGATCAGGGCGGCCACGATCTCGCCATCGCGGGCGGTCGGCTGGCGGCGGATGATGGCGTAGTCGCCGTCGGCGATGTGGGCCTCGATCATCGATTCGCCCCGCACTTTGAGGCAGAAGTGCTCCGGCTCCTCGAACAGCTTGCTGAACTCGACTCGCTCCACCTGCTCGTCGGCGGTCGAGGGACGACCGGCGTTGATGTGGCCCGCCAGCGGCAGGCTGGTCCGCTTCAGTTGCGGCTGGTCGGTCAGCTGGATCGCGCGGGACATGTGCTGTTCGCGGGAGATCAGCCCCTTGCGTTCGAGGGCCTTGAGGTGGCACATGACGCCGTTGGGGGAGCGGATTTCGAAGGCGGTCCCGATCTCGCGGACGGTCGGACCGTACCCCCGGTTCATGATTTTGTCCTTGATGAACTCGTAGATGTCTTGTTGACGCTGGGTGAGGGTCAGGCGGTCGGACATGGTGGGGGAGCTTTCAGCGATCAGCAGTCAGTTTTCAGCCAGAGGGAAGAAAGCGATGCCGATGGACCACTGGCACAAGGAGTTCGCGAACAGAGCCACCGCCCCGATTCTGGCGGACTGCTGCCAACGGATCGCTGACAGCTTCCCAATCACCAGTTCACGGGTGTCGACTACTGATCGCATGCACCTTATACTATACCACTGTTTAGGGAGCAAGTCGCGCAATCGGGAAGAATGGGAGTGCGAGGGCGAAATTGTCGGGTTTTCCCGTACCTCACGATCCGGGGAGGTTCCCCAGAACGGGTCAACCGATCAATATGCAGAGATGCGATGGCATGCGAAAGCCCTAGGGTTGCAACCCTAGGGCTTGGTGAATCGTTTCTCACGAGAGGACGCATGGAATATTCGGCCCGGCTGTTTGACATCCGCAAGCACTACCGGCTCGGAACCCATGAGGTTCAGGCGCTGCGAGGTGTTTCCTTGGACATTCCCCAGGGAGATTTCCTGGCGATCATGGGGCAATCGGGGTCTGGAAAAAGCACGATGCTGAACCTGCTGGGGGCGCTCGACCGACCGACCAGTGGGCAGTACATCCTGGGGGGCCGCGATGTTTCGGAGATGACCGACGACGAACTGTCCGAGGCCCGCAACTCGATGATCGGATTTGTGTTTCAGTCGTTCAATCTGATTCAGCAGTACACCGTCCTCGAAAACATTCAGGTGCCGCTGCTATACCGGAAAGGCTCTGGGGCCATCTCCGCGAAAGACCACCAGAAGTGCCTGGCCCTCGCCGACCGCGTGGGACTCAGCGACCGACTCGACCACCGTCCGTTTCAGCTCTCCGGCGGCCAGCAGCAGCGTGTGGCGATCGCGCGAGCGCTGGTCAACGACCCGGCGATCGTGCTGGCGGATGAACCGACCGGGAACCTCGACTCGGCCACGGGAGAGGAGATCATGCGCATCCTCGGCGAGCTGCACGACGAGGGACGCACGATCATCATGGTCACGCACGAGGCCGATGTGGCCGAGAACGCGAACCGCCAGATCTACATGAAGGACGGCCTGATCGCGGGCGAGGGGCTATTTCCCGGACACCGAGTGGTCAAGAACTAAATACCCATGCTGAGACTGATCCGCACGATTCAACTGGCACTCAAGAGCCTGCTGCTGCACAAGCTGCGGTCGGGTCTGACCATGCTGGGGATCGTATTCGGAGTCTTCTCGGTGATTGCCATGCTGGCCATTGGCGAAGGGGCCAGCCAGCAGGCCCAGCAGCAGGTGCTCTCGCTGGGAGCGACCAATATCATCGTGCGCAGCGTGAAGCCGCCGGACGACCCGTCGTCGAGTCAGTCGAGCGGTGGTGGCCGGGGGATGAGGGTGTTGCGGTACGGGCTGACACGACTCGATTTCAAAGTGATGTCCGAAACGATTCCTCACCTGACGGGAAAAGGGCTCGTGCCTGTTCGGGAATTAAGCATGGAGGTCCGCCGCCGCGACCGAGTGTTAAGCGCCCGTGTCGTGGGATGCACCGCCGATTATTTGGAGATGAACCATCTCGCCCTGGCGAAGGAACGGTTTATCACCGAGCGGGATTGCTACGAGATGCGAAATGTCGTGGTTCTGGCCCACGAGACCTCTCAAACGCTCTTTCCCATTGAGAATCCGATTGGTCAGTCGGTCCAGATTGGGGGCCGGGCC
Source organism: Planctomycetota bacterium (assembly GCA_043743415.1). Classification (GTDB taxonomy): domain Bacteria; phylum Planctomycetota; class Planctomycetia; order Planctomycetales; family Planctomycetaceae; genus TH-plancto1. The sequence continues at coordinate 1,050 of JAYTWO010000083.1, read as the reverse complement.
TATCGCGTGGTTGGCGTGATGCAGGCCCGCACTGCCTCGGCAGCCGTTGGCGGCAGCCTCTCGGGCCAGGACTTTAATAAGGATGTGTATATGCCACTGGAAACGCTGCAATCGCGTTTGAACACGAGCGATCTCTTTCTGAAAGCCACGCCGGGCAACTTTAGTGCTGAGTCACTGGTCTTTAATCAGATTACGCTGCAAGTGGGGCACATTGATGACGTGGTGCGGACCGCCGAGGTGGTCCGCGAGACGCTGGAACGAACGCATCCGAAGAAGAATGATTTCTCCGTGGTGGTTCCCCTTGAATTGTTGCGTCAAGCGGAACAGCTGCGGAATATCTTTAATATCGTGCTGGGATCGATCGCCGGGATCAGCCTGCTGGTGGGGGGGATCGGGATCATGAACATCATGCTGGCGACGGTGACGGAGCGGACGCGGGAGATCGGGATTCGCCGCGCTCTGGGAGCCCGTCGGCGCGACATCATCCAGCAGTTCATCATCGAGACGGTGGTGCTGTCGGGGACCGGAGGACTGATCGGGATGGGGATGGGGCTCTCCACGCCGCTGGTGTTCGAGGCGGGGAAGTGGTTCCTGGTGAAATATGTGCTGGACGCCTCGGCCGCCACGAATGAGATGGGTCGGATGTTCCTGGGGATGCAGCCGCAGATCGCCATGTGGAGTCTGCCGGTGGCGTTTGGATTCTCGGTCGTGACCGGCCTGGTGTTCGGGGTCTACCCGGCCAATGCCGCCGCGAAGCTGGACCCGATCGAAGCCCTGCGGCATTCGTGATGCGTGCGTGTGAGCGGCTCGGCGTCAGCGAGGGCTCGAGGCGTGCCGCCCAGCCGCCCCCAGATCGACCAACGAGCCGGCGGATGTCAGTCCCCCGTGCCCGAGCGTCGCTCTCTCTCTAAACCGGGTGCGGTGAGCGGAACTGCGTCGCGCTGGCACGTTGGACTTACCGGCCTGTTGCTTTAATCGCCAAACTTTTTACCATTCCGCCAGTTGTTGGACCATGGGGGAGGGAGCGGTGATGGATTATTGGGCGGGGGC
>JAYTWO010000082.1:0-3052 GCA_043743415.1 Planctomycetota bacterium | reverse complement strand
GAGGATGCTGCCTCGGTGCGGTTGAACGACACGACGCTGCCGCAACTGTGTAAGCTCCCACTGACCGAGACGTTGGAGTTCCTCAAAGGGATTAAGCTGACCAAGGACCAGAAGAAGATCGCGGGGGATTTGCTCTCCGAGGCGATCCACCGGCTGGAGTTTCTGGTTGAAGTCGGACTTCATTACCTGTCGCTCGATCGATCGATGCCCACACTCTCGGGCGGCGAGAGCCAGCGAATTCGGCTGGCGGGGCAGATCGGCCGAGCGTTGACGGGGGTGTTGTATGTCCTTGATGAGCCGACGATCGGGCTGCACCCGCGCGACAACGGTCGGCTGATCGGGGCGCTCCACCGGCTGCGCGACCTGGGGAATACGGTGGTCCTGGTTGAGCATGACCGCGAGGTGTTGGAGGCTGCGGACCGGTTATACGATTTCGGTCCAGGCTCGGGTCGGCATGGGGGGCAAATCACCGCCGAAGGGACGCCTGCCGAGATTCGGGCGCTGCCGGAGCAGTCGTTGACGGGAGCGTATTTGAGTGGGGCGAAGTCGATTCCGATCCCGAGCGTGCGGCGGCTCGTCAGACTTCCGAAGTCTCTGAAGACTTCGGAAGTCTCGCCCGCGTTCGACCTCCGCGAGTGTTATGACTCCCCACCGGGCGGAGCGTGGATTGAACTCACCGGGGCGAGGCAGAACAACCTGCGTCGAGGCGAACTGCACATCCCGCTGGGAGCGTTTACCTGCGTGACGGGTCTGTCGGGTTCGGGGAAGAGTTCGCTGGTGATGGAGACGTTGGCCCGCGCGGTGTCGCGGAAGCTGACTCGCTCGGGTGAGGCTCCCGGCCCACATGATGAGCTGCGCGGGACCGAGAAACTCAACAAGGTGATCCTCGTCGACCAGTCGCCGCTGGGGTCGACACCGGCCTCGAACCCGGCGACCTACACTGGTGTCTGGGAGCCGATCCGCGACCTGTTCACGCGCATCCCGGAGGCCAAGATTCGCGGCTACAAGCCCGCGCGATTCAGCTTCAACCGTCCCGGCGGGCGTTGCGATGACTGCGAGGGGATGGGGCAGAAGAAGATCGAGATGCACTTCCTGCCCGATGTGTGGGTCGAGTGTGTGACTTGTCGCGGAAAGCGGTTCAACAAAGAGACGCTGGCGGTCACTTACAAAGACCACTCCATTGCGGATGTGCTGAATCTGTCGATCGGTCAAGCCCTCGAACTGTTCGGCAATATCCCCAAGATTCGCGCCCCGCTCGCCACACTGGCGGCGATTGGTCTCGACTACTTGACGCTCGGCCAGTCCGCAGCCACGCTCAGCGGAGGCGAGGCCCAACGAGTAAAACTGGCTGCGGAACTGGCCCGACCCAACAACGGGCAGACGCTCTATATTCTCGACGAGCCGACGACCGGGCTGCACTTCGACGACATATTAAAGCTGATGAAAGTACTCATGAGCCTCGTCGAGCAGGGAAACACGGTGGTGGTGATTGAGCATAATCTCGATGTGATTAAGACCGCCGACTGGGTGATCGACCTCGGGCCGGAAGCGGGCGTCGACGGCGGGTGGATCGTGGCGGAGGGGACGCCGGAGGATGTGGTGCGGCAGGCAGGGTTCTATAAACAATGGATCGAGAAAAAAAGTGACAAGGGGCAAGGGACAAGTGCCAAGGGAAGAGGATCGAAGGGCACTGCTTCCTTGGCACTTGATCTCTTGTCACTTGACACTTCGGACCCCGCCGAGGCGTGGGCCATCGCCCGCCGAGACCTGTACCTCACTGAAACCAAACGCCCGGTCCCCATCCGCTCCTGGACCGGCGAACTGCTCGCACCAATCATTGAGAACGAAGCCCGCGGCGAGATCGAAATCTTTCGCGCGGAAGAAGCGGCCAAGAAGCAAGCGGGCGATATCGAACTCCGCCACGTCGGTAAGGACACCTCGACCCCGTGGAAGACCGATGGCCGCGTGTGGCATGTTTGCGACCGGCTCTCGCACACGGGCCAGCGCTGCCGCTGGGAAGGCCAGGCTCTCGAACTCGTCATCGACGCCCTCGCCAAACGTACCCAACTCGCCCCGGTCAACTGGAACCACCGCAGCGTCGTCGAGGTCATGTCCGCCGACAAAGCGGGCGGCTGGTTTCTGCACGCCCAGACCGGGGATGAGTGGTTGCTGACCTTGAAGTTCCGCGTCAAGAAGGGGACGTTCGACGAGGCCACCTTGCAGAAGCAACTCCCGCTGAAGCCGCTCGACCAACTCGACGAACTCCCCGTCTACGGACGCGGCGACCGCGTGAAGGTCAAGAACCTCAAGGGGCCGTTCCAGGAGGTCACGATCACCGTCCACTGGGCCCGTGAGATCGACACCCCGCAGTTCGAGAAGTTCCTCACCGCCGCCGTTGACAGCTACGGCAAGCAAGCCACAGCTGCGGCTTTAGTGATCGGCGACCTCTCCCCGTGGAAGGTGCTGGGCCGCAAGTGGCACTTGTCGAGAAAGGGGTTTCCGAGTGCGAAGCGTGTCGATTGGGAGGTCGAGACGCTCGACCAACTCTTCACGCTGATCGAAGGGATCGCGACCGGCGGCAGCGTCGAATGGGGCGGCAAGCAGACCGTGACCTGGACCCGAGCCGGAGAGGAGAAGCCCGCGATCGAAGTCCACACGAAACGCCGCACCTCGATCGACCTCGAACTCTACGCCCCCGCCGGGACCTTCGGCCTGGGTCAAGTCGCCACCCTCGGCGAGACCCGCGAAGTCGACACCGCGAGAGATGGAAGGCAAGTCATCCGCATCGGCCTCATCGCCGCGACACAAGTGAGCGACCCGGATTTGAAACGGTTCCTGAAAACGCTCTGGTGCGCCTAGCGACAGCGAGCGCCGGACGTGAGTCCGCCGTGCCAGCGCGACGCACACATGCCAACCAAACACTATCTCAACTTAGTACGCCGATCCACACGACGGACTTACCGGCCTGTTGCTTTAATCGCCAAACTTTTTACCATTCCGCCAGTTGTTGGACCATGGGGGAGGGAGCGGTGATGGATTATTGGGCGGGGGC
>JAYTWO010000081.1:0-3230 GCA_043743415.1 Planctomycetota bacterium | reverse complement strand
GGCAAGGCCCGCCCGTACTTCAGGATGTCCATGAAGTAGCCGGCCTCGGTGGACGAGATCGGGGTCCCCTGGAACTGGGGGGCCGCTCGCTTGAGGCCGTCTTCGAGAGCCTGGCTGGGCTGCAACCCCTGCGAGGCACACAGCCGGTAGACTCGCAGTATGCTGGCCAAACTGCGCGTGACCACCGACAAGCCGTGTGACGTGCAATCGACGGTCTCTCCGACTTGCAGTACGCCCTCGGCCCGATGGCTCACGAGGTAATTCTTGACTCGGGCCAGCAGCGGTTGCGGGCGGTTGCGGGCCACAAACCTGCGGGCGATTGACGACACCTGGGTCGCATGGCGGAAGTATTCCTGCATCAGACGTTCCACGCCGCGCTGCGTGTCTGTGTCGTGATAAAAGCGTTCCTGGGCCACGCGCAGCTGTTCGTCGCGGCTGAATTTTTCTTCGGCCTGGTTGTGGTGGTAGTGCAGGTTGATGCGGAGCCAGGTGAGGAACTCCCAGGCCTGCTTGAGGACGAGGGCTTCGTCTTTGTCGAGGGCTCCCTGCATGCGGAGCGAGTCGATATCCGCGACTCCATGAGTGGCGTATCCGACCCAGCGGATGAGGTGCAAGTCGCGCAGGCCACCCGAGGAGTTCTTGATGTCGGGTTCGAGTTCCTGAACGGCGCGGCCATCCTTCCATTCCGATTCGCGCGTGCGGACGCAGTCATCCAGGAACTGCCGCGGGCGGCGTTGAATCACCTGTTTCCGAAAAGCCCGCACGAGTTTGTCGAACAGAGGTTTGCCCCCCCACAACAGGCGGGCCTCGACCAATGACGTGGCAAATTTCGCGTCGTTCTTGGCGAATTCAAGGCACTGGGGAATCGTGCGGAGACTGGCTCCCAGTTCCAGCCAGGAGTCATTACAGGCACGGGACATGCGGGATTGGACCTCGCCAAACCCCTTGCCCTGGCCACCATCCAGAAACAAGATGTCGACATCCGAATAAGGGCTCACCTCCCCGCGTCCGGTGCCTCCCACGGCAATCACGGCGCAGGTGGTTTGGAGGCGTTCGACCCGATCGGGCGGAGTGTCGCGCAGGATCTCCTGCCACAGGTCGAGTGTCAGTGTTTCGAAACTCTGGCAGAGTTGCGTCGCCGCTTGAATGCCGGGCGACCCGGAGGCATACAACACGCGTCCATGCTGGCGAATCTCAGCGATCCGCTGGCGGTAGCGGATGGCGTCGTCAATCGTAAATGACATGAAGGGGGCCACGAGGTCTGGGATTGTGGGCGATTTCTCCGAAATCGCTGTCTGTGGGCGATTCGTGAGTCGTTCTCCACTGCGAGCGTCGCTCCAGCGAGCGGAGCATGCGCCGACAATCCACTCTACGCCATACTCAAACAAAATGCCGAGGCTCGGGCGAATGTCCCCCGAACCCCGGCTCCTGATGAGACTCAGTCGACTAGATGGCGGTGTCGCCCGTTTCACCGGTGCGGATGCGGATGACTTCATCGATGGTCGAGATGAAGATCTTCCCGTCACCGACCTTACCCGTGCGGGCCGAGTCGATGATGATCTTCACAGCCTTCTCGACATCGCCGTCGTTGACGACGAGTTCCATTTTCAGCTTCGGCAGGAAGTCGACCGTGTACTCGGCCCCTCGGTATTGTTCCTTGTGACCCCGCTGACGGCCAAAGCCTCGCACTTCCGTCACCGTCATGCCGACGATGTTGGCAGCTGTCAGCGCGTTCTTGACTTCTTCCAGCTTGAAGTGCCGGATGACTGCTTCGATTTTCTTCATGGGACTGGTCCTGTGTTTGAACGGTTCGTGAGAACCGAGAGTGTATGAAATGTGGAATCGGGCGGGCAGGGCAATGTGCTGAGTCCGCCCGGTTGTGGCTACAGCGAACCTTCGTTCGTTTCGCCGGTGCGGATGCGGATGGCTTCCGGGACAGTGCTGACGAAGATCTTGCCATCGCCGATCTTGCCAGTCCGGGCCGTCGTGAGAATCGTATCCACGATCTTCGTTTTCTCCGAGTCCGGAACGATGACTTCGATCTTCACTTTCGGAAGAAAGTCGACGATGTACTCCGCACCACGGTACTGTTCCTTCTGCCCCTTTTGGCGTCCGAAACCCCGTACCTCGGTGACAGTCATGCCCTGGGCTCCGGCTCGGGTGAGGGCGTCCTTGACCTCTTCCAGCTTGAAGTGGCGGATGATGGCTTCGATCTTCTTCATGGTGTCATGTTCCCGTAGTCCGACCCGTGGGACAGGCACCCGCCTGCCCTGTTCCGTGGAATCGCGGACAGGTCGTGAAACCTGCCCGCCGTTCCCTGCTGGCATCCAATGAGAGGCACATCCGCTTAGGCGTGCGGCAGATGAGAATCTACCATCAGCCGGAACGCGCTAGCGTCCGGTTTTAACCCTGGGCTAGCGCCCTGCGGCTGATCACTGGTATTTCCTCTCATGCCGCTCGCCTCAGTGGAAGATGTAGCCTTCTTCGCCGTGCTGGGTGATGTCCAGACCTTGGATTTCGTCGTCCTGATCGACCCGCAGGCCCATCGTGGCGTCCAGAATCTTGAGGATCACCACGGTGCCCACGACCGCGATCCCGATGGCGGAGAGGACACTGACCGCCTGTGGAATCATCTGCCCCCAGTTGCCGTCAACAGCTCCTAGTGGCCGTCCCGGATTAGTCACGAGATTGGTGGCGAACACGCCCGTCAACAAGGCCCCGGTAATCCCGCCGACCCCGTGGACACCGAACGCATCCAGCGAGTCGTCATACTTGAGCTTCGACTTCAGAGTGGTGCATGCCCAGTAGCAGGCACACGTTCCCGCCGCCGCCAGAATCATCGCATTGATCGCCGTCACCGTGCCACTGCCCGGTGTAATCAGCACGAGACCGGCCACAGCTCCCGAGCAAGCGCCCAGCACGCTGGGCTTGCCGCGTTGCAACCACTCCAAACCGGCCCAAGTCAGCAGTCCTGCCGCAGCTGCGAAGTGTGTGGAGACGATGCCGTTGACGGCGAGGGTGTTCGATCCCAGGGCGCTGCCGCCGTTGAATCCGAACCAGCCCATCCACAACATGGCCGCTCCGATGGCGGTGTAGGTCAGGTTGTGCGGAGGCATCGGCTCTTGGCCAAAGCCGAGGCGCTTGCCCAGCAACAGGCAGCAGATCAGAGCCGAGATGCCTGAGCTGATATGCACGACCGTGCCCCCGGCGAAGTCGATCGCCCGGAACTT
>JAYTWO010000080.1:0-13590 GCA_043743415.1 Planctomycetota bacterium | reverse complement strand
ACGTGGCGCTGGCCCGCCCGCCAAGCCACCGCGAAAAGCCTCACCCCAGCCGCATGAAATTTGCGCAGCGTGAACACAAATCGCGGATTAGTAGTACGGTGTCCAGACGGCCTTTGTGTGAGGAAAATCCCCCCCAACCACAGCCAGACACGATATTCATGGCTGTGGTTTCCAGAAGCAGTGGCCCCGTAGGAAGGCCCTGCCTACTTTTTTGATGCACACACGTCGCCGAGACCTTTTGGGAATTGCCCAACGCGGGCCATGAGGCCATCGTAGCATGGTTCTATTCGTCCCGGATTCGAAAGATCATCTTCGATGCGTATGGCTACGTCATGCCGACGGTCGGGTAGTTCTGTCGCATCGGGTTGAACCTGACAGGCCAGACGCTTAAGTTACAGGGAGCCACATCAAACGGCCCACCCTCCCTCACAGGTCTGGATTGCCATGAATCGACTCGTGCTGTCTCTTGTGCTGTTTCTCGCCGCTGTGGCCACGCTCGCGGCTGAGGAGCCGAAGACACTCTCCGGGGCCCAGGCTCTCGCGGGTAAACGAGTTCTGACCTTGGGGGACAGTATCTCCCAGGACGGGCGATACCTGAGCTACGTCGAGTACTACCTCCAGAAGCAGAACCCGGCGCTCGACTTCGACATCATCAACGCCGGACTGGCGAGCGAGACGACCTCGGGGCTGAGCGAAGTGGGTCATCCCGGGCCGAGGCCGTGCGTGCATGACCGGCTGGATCGGGCTCTGGCGGACGTCAAACCGCAACTGGTCATCGCCTGTTACGGGATGAACGACGGCATCTACCTGCCGCTCAGCGACGACCGGCTCAAGGCGTTTCAGGACGGGATCACGCGCCTCGTCGAGAAGTGCCAGGCCGCTGGGGCGGAGGTGATCCTCGTCACGCCACCGGCCTTCGATGTTGACTGCCAGGGCGGCGTGGCGGCCAAGGGGTTCGACTACAACACGGTTCTGGATGCCTATGCCGCGTGGCAGTTGTCGACCCGACCCGGCGGGGCCACGGTGATCGACCTGCATGTCCCGATGAGTGCCATGATCAAACCCGCTCGCGAGGCGAAGCACCCGCTGCACAACCCGGGCGACGGCGTTCACCCGACGGAGATGGGCCACTTTGTCATGGCCGATGCGATCCTCAAGGGGCTGAAGCTGCCACTCCCTCAAGGCGACCTCGACACCCTGATGGCCGCCGCCCAAGCTGACCCGCTCTACAAACTGATCCGCCAGCGACAATCGGCCCGAGCCAGCGGCTGGCTGAACTACATCGGCTTCACGCGAGTTAATAAGACCACCCCGCCGCACGAGAACGACATCCAGGCGGTCGAGGCTCAGGCGACCGAGTCGCAGAAGCAGATCGACGCCCTGCGGAAAAGCGGGCAGTAGACCCGTAGGATGGGCTTCCAGCCTGTCATGGATTGAGGAAAGACAGGCTGGAAGCCTATCCCATAACAATCTACACCATGCCCAACAGTTCGCGGGCTTGGGGGATGCCAGCGGCTTCTTTGCCGTACTCGCTGGCGGTGACGCGGGCCAAGGCGACGACGTGACGCCAGCGGGCGGCGGCGTGGGTGCTGCGGAAGTCGCTGCTGGTCGTGTGGAAGTACTTCTCGGCGTGCAGCGCTCCGTCTTGGCTGATGGCGTAGGTCTTAAGCAGGTCGAACACGCTCCGCTCGGGGAGGTTCAACGCCCCATACCGACCGACCACGGCACAGGCTCGGCTCTGGTCCTGGCCCTCGACCGCACTCTTGAGGGCTGCCAGCAGTTCGACTTCGGTGGTCGCCTTCACCGGCTCCAGATCCTCGGCCCACGGACGCGGCTTCCAGTTCGCGAAGTCGCCCCCGCGCTCGGTGCGGTCCTTGGCCACTTCGTACGCCGCCAACACGACAGCTGTGTTGCGATGCAGGGCGTTCCCGGCTTGGGCAATCCCGCGCCAGGCATGGGCTGTGTCGCTGGCATGCACGCCGATCGAGTCGCCGTGAACGCTCCCCTCGGGCTTCCCGGCCTGGATCTGGTTGCCCGTCCGGCCCTTGTCCCGCAACAGCAGTTGATTCGAGGTCAGTGACACCGCCTCGAAGATGCGCAGGGGATTGATCCCCTCGGCGAGTGCTGCCCCGGCTGCGTCTGCCGCCTGATCCGGCGTCGACGTGAACAGCGTCTCTGCGAAAGCATTCACCCACGCATCATCCACCGCCTTCGTCCCCCACGGTCGGTCTTGCAGCTTGAACTGGTCGACCACCTGCGGGAGCTTGGCCCGGAGTCCGGCGGCGTATTTGGCAGCCCCCTCCTCCGCCTTCACACAGTAACGGAGTGACTGCCGCAGCATCGTCAGCGCGTGTTCCTCGCCCACCAGATCGAGCATGTCCCACACGCGGTGGACCAGCACGACCCGATGCACATCGGTCGACTCTTCCGCCGTGGTGAGCAGATCGTTCCAGCCCTCAGCTGCGGACTTCTGCACGCAGGAGGCGAGGATGAGTTCGGCCTTCGCACGGTCGCGCTGATGGACCGCTTCCCGCAGGGCCTCGGCATTCCCCGCGATTGAACCATCGGCAGTGACTGGCGAGAGGGCGTGATGGTCGCCGCCACCGATTTGCTGAATTCGCTGGCTGTTGCGGTACAGCACCTTGAGCACCGGCAGCGCGGCTGTTTCGGTGGGCAAGTCCTCGGCCATCGCCAGTGCCGGACGCAGCGCCATCAGTGTATGGAACCCGATGTAGTCCTCGCCCCCAAATGCCCGACTATTCGCCAGCGCCGCAGCCGCCACCAGATCGCGGAGTGAAGTGCCCGACTTGAGTGCGGCCACTGCTGCGGGAAGCACCTTGTCGAGGGCGGTCGACTGGAGCATGTCGACGAGCGGTTCGAGCCGCCCGAACGACAACTCGGTCTCGCCTTCGAGGGCACACGCCGCTCGAATCCCCAGATCCCCGGCCAGCCCAGCCCCAATACTGGCCGCGATCATGCCGCGACCCACCCGAGTGAGAAACTGACGACGATTGGCCGCCCCCATGGGAGACTCCTGTTTCAAAACTGATCCAACTCCGCGCATCAACGCTCACTGATAATAGCGAGTGTTGGCCGGGCATGTTGAACCATTTTGGGAATCGGTTCGGAATAATTATGTCACCTCATTCGGATGCTCAGCTTCACCAGTTGGACGGGTGTGTGCGTCAGAAAAGTAGGCCGAGTTTCACCACAGATCACAGACACCGGAAGAACCCAGCGCAGCGGAGCCGCAACCAAAGGGGCAGCCGTCAGCCAGAAACCACACACCGTCTAGGCGACCTCTGCACCCTGAAAGGGTGGCCCCTCACAGCCCAGGGTCGCGACCGAAGGGAGCGCACCCTGGGTCAACTCGCCTCGCGAGAACGAACCCTGAAAGGGTTCCACACTGAGCCGTGCCTCGCCGAGTCGTGCGGGTGGACAACCCCTTCAGGGTTGGCGTTCTCCGGGCGGGTTTCCCAGGGTGCGCTCCTGCGTCGCGACCCTGGGCTGTGATGGACAACCCCTGCGGGGTATAGAATGTTTCCTGGCCCTTGTGAACTTGCGCAGCGTGCGCAGATTTGGACCGTGAGTAGTACGAGAGTCTATCCGCCGATGGTCCAAGTATCGACTGGAGTCGTCTTCACTGCGACTCATTGGTGCAGAGATCGTCCTCGATCTGAGAAAGGTCGCGACTCACTAAGAAAAAAGCCCAAGGGATGGTTCCCTCGGGCTTCTGTACATGGCGGTGTCGCGCGGGGTGTGTACCCGCCCGTCATCCATCAGAACTAATTCAGAATCTTGGCGGTGTCCTTGACCGATGCTTCGACAGCTGCGGCGGTGAGTTCGCCAGCCTTGAAGCTCTTGTTGACAGCGACCTTGCCGCCGACCCACATCATGACGGTAACTTCGGAGTCCTGGGCGAGCTTGTACTCTTCTGGACCGGCGACGCCATCGAACGTGGTCAACGGGGTGTGCTTGATTCCCTGGTCCTTGGCGACGGTCTTCAGACCGGCTTCGGATTCTTCTGGCTTGTCGGTCATCAGGACCACGAAGGCGGCCATCTTCTTCGACTGGTTGTCACCGACGACGCCATCGATTCCCTTGGTCAGAGCGGCCAGTTCCGGAGTCATCTTGCGAGCGAACACGCTGACGACCGGCTTGCTGCCATAGCGGCAACGGTAGCACAGCTTCTCACCGGCGGCTGGGCCCGTCACGTCGGTGACGTAGAACGGAGCGACCGACTCACCGACGGCCAGGCTCTTCTCCTCGGCCTGAGCCGAAACACACGCGGCCAACACCGCCAACACAGCAAACAACTTCTTCATCAAATCTCTCCAAGGTGGTTCGTGAAACGCCGAGGCTCACAGGCACATGCCTGAAGCCTCATCCCGAGTGTGCTCACGTCAAACCCCATACTTCGCAGAGGTCGAGCAACTGAACCTCAACTCAAAACAGTGTAGGAGCAAATCCCTTGCCAAACCAGTGTCAAGCCCACTTTCGCAGGTCCGGCTGTGGTGGAGTTCAGCCTTTAGGCTGCCTTTGGGCGAGGGGCGAGCAAAGCCGAAGGGCAGCCTAAAGGCGGAACTCCATCAGTTGAGTGGCCATTCTTTCAAACTGTTTTGGACATTCTTTCCGCCAGCCGTCTCAGCGCCGGGCTGATGTCGTCCGGCTTCAAGTGGACATTCAGCAGGCTGAACCCATCAGTCTTGGCCAGTCCCGCCTGCACGCATTGGTGCAGTTCCCCCACCGTGTGGACCTCGAAGCCCCACCCCGCCCCCAACAGATCGGGCAGGCGGTGGTAGTCCCAATTCAAGATGTCATTGAACGGCCCATCGAGCAGGAACCGCTCGGTCGTGTAGCCCTTGTTGTTGAGCACGATTACCAGCGGATTGAATCCCATCCGGATCGAGGTCGACAGCTCCAGGCACGTCATCTGAAACGCCCCGTCACCGACCAGCACGATCGGCCGCAGCTTCTTATTAGCCGCCTGCACCCCCACGCTGGCGGGGATCGCGAATCCCATCGAGGCGTAGTAGGCCGGGCTGATGAACTCGGTCTGTTTGTGAATCGTCAACTCGCTGGAGGCGAACAGCGAATCGCCGACATCGGCGATGACGACCATGTTGTCGTCCAGAATGTCATTGATGTGTTCGAACAGCGAGGCACTCGTCACCGGCTCGTTCGCGGAACGCTTGATGGTGGGGGCGAGGGCGCGCTTCGGCAGAGGGGTCTTTTTCTTTGGCTTGAGCGACAGTTGGGTCAGACCCTTCACGAAGTCCGGAAACAGCACATCGTGGAAGTGGTGGTGCCCGATTCGCAGCTTCTCGCTCGTGCCCGAGATGCAGCGGCCCGGTTCGAGGTGCGCGGTGAAGATGCCAAGGTTGATGTCGGTCATGAACGCCCCGAGGAGGACCACGCAGTCGGAGGTCTCGACGTACTCAGTGATGGCCTGACGGCCCATCGCCCCCTCGTAGATCCCCAGATACAGCGGGTGCTTTTCACTGACCACCGACTTGCCGAGCAGGGTGGCGCACATCGGGATGTTGAACTTCTCGGCCAGCTCGATCACCAGCTTTTGCAGGCCGAAGCGGTGGACCTCGATCCCCGCGATGAGAACCGGCTTCTGAGCCGCTTGCAGCCGATCGAAGGCTGCCACGAGCGCGGCTTCGAGGGCGTCCGGGTCGCTGGTCTGCGTCGAGACGGCGGGGACATGCGGGTAGAGCGGGCGGGCATCGACACGGTCGCGGGGGAGTTCCAGGTACACGGGTCGCTTGAACCGCACGGCCGCTTCGAGGCAGCGATCGATCTCGCGAAACGCCGTCAGCGGATCATCCAGCAAGGCTGTGGCCACGGTGATCTTCTCGAACACCTCGCGCTGGGTGTTGAAGTCGCGGACCTTGTGGTGCAGCAGCGGGTCGTTGCGGCGCTCCTCCATCCCCGGAGCCCCGCTGATGACCACCACCGGCGACTTCTCGGCAAACGCCCCGGCGATCGAGTTGCACAGACTGAGCCCCCCGACGCAATACGTCACGCACACTGCCCCGAGACCATTGACGCGGGCATACCCATCCGCAGCGTAGCCCGCGTTGTCCTCGCGCGTGGCCCCGATCACGCGCAGGGGACTCTTTTGCAGCTGGTCGTAAAAGGTGAGCACGAAGTCCCCCGGAATCCCGAACACATCGCGGACCCCGTAATCCTGGAGCCGCTGGATCAGGTAGCTGCCGATGGTGTGTCCCGCCTTTGTGGCGGACTCACTCGCGGGATGACCATTCGATGACGGCTTCACGACCCGTGTTGTCTTGACCGTTTTGCTGGCCATGCTGGGTTCCTCCCGCAGTCGGTTCCGGACCTCTGTGGGGGGATTATATGCGGAGTCGAGTCTGCGCGACGAGACCATTGTAGGACGACGCTCCGCGTCGTCACTCACGACGCGGAGCGTCGTGCGACATTCCGTTCCCGGCGACCGGCAATGGTGGAGCCGCATACAGTGGCAAGGCCCGCTGGGCCTCCCCGAGCAGGAACTCCACATCCATAAACGGCTCGGCCCCGATGTCGTGCCACAGTTCGCGGCCATCGGGACCGATCAGGAACGTCCCGTGCAGCGGCTTGCCCTCAAAGTCGTCGTGGCAGCGGTAGGTCTTGAACACCGACTGATCGCTGTTCGACAACAGACGGAACGGGAACGTGCCGGTGTAGTTCTTGTGCGCGGCCAGCAGGTCGGCGGGGCTGTCGCTGCTGATGCCGATGACCTCGATGCCGAGCTTGGCGAACGCTTCGGACTGGGGGGCGAACTTGTGAAGCTGTTCGACGCAGTGCAAGCACCCCGAACCGAGATAGAACACGAGGACCACCGGCTTCCCTCGAAGTGAAGCCAGCGTCACCGGCTTCGATTCGTGATCGACGAGTGACCACTCCGGGGCGGGCGAGGGTTGCCAAATGTAGGGCCCGAGAGACGACAACTCCGGGCGAATCCCAGTGTCGCCGCGCAGCTCCAGCGGCTGTCGCCAATCGGTGGGGAGTTGCCACTCGGCAATGATTGGTGCGAGCTTTCGAAACACCGGGGCGTCGAGGTCAATCGCCTCGGACAGCTGGCGGAGCTTCTCGAACTCGGCCTTCGCGTCGTCCTTCTTGCCAGCCTGCCACAGGATCGCCACCGCCTGGGCCAGCGGGATTGTTTCATTCTTGTGCGAGCTGACATGGTCGCGAATCATCGTGACGGCTTTGTCAGTCTCCCCGGCAGCCAAGTGCGTGCGGGCTTGGAGCGGACGATCGATTCGGGTCGTGTTCTTGAGGGCCTCTTGTGCGTCACCATAAGCGCGATGCGCGAGGTGAATCTGCGCCTCCAGATCGCGGATCGCATTCCGCAGCGGGGTCAGCCGACCATTGAAGCCGTCACCCGCATTCTTCACCGCCTTGTCGATCTCTTCAGCGGAATTCTTGGCGGTTGTCGCTTCATCGCGGGCCTTGGTCTCGGCAGCTTTCTGCTCGACTTCGACCGCCTCTCGTTGGCGAATCAGCTGGGTCGTGTACTCGCACCCGCGAAAGAAATCGCCAGTCTCAAAGGCGGCCAGACCGAGGTATTGCAACCGCTTAATCTTCTGCTCAGCGTTGGCTCCCTCATCGAGGTGCGGGTCATCGGCCAACTTGAGCAACCGTTCCCAGTCCTCGAACGCGACCAGCGTCTCCAACAGCCGCGCTCGTCCAAACCCGGAGGAGCTGCTGCCGTTGTCGGGCTTATTCCACTTCGGATGGCGCGGCAGTTCGAGCATATTCAGGGCCATCTCGCGGGCGGCGCGCTCGTGGCCGATGTGGATCAGGTTGCGGATCAGCCACTCGTTGTTGTGGGCGAAGTTGTGAATCTGATCGGGCAGCACGCCGTACCGCATCATCTGGGCATAGTCGACGCGGGCTCCGGCCTCCTGCTGATACACCGCGTCGTGGTAGCGGTTGAGCTTCGAATAGATGTGCCCCGGCATGTGCCACATGTGGGCGATCGCGGGGGCGGCTTGGCCACACTTCGAGGCCGAGTCGAGTGCCCGTTCGGCCTTCTCATAATCCCACAGATGGATGATGTAGTGGTGACATGGGTGCAGCGGGTTCTTGTCGAGCACATCGTGCAGCAAGGCATCGACCGCGAAGTAGCTCACAATCGGCACATGCTTGCTGCGACTGTTCCACAGGTGCCAGCCGAGGAGGGCTTTGGCTTCGAGGTCGTCGGGATGTTCGTGCAGAATCTTTTCGAAGTCAGCCGCCAGCTTCTCGCGGCGTTTCTTGTCGAAGTCCTTTTCCTTCTCCTTCTGGTCCTGGGGCTCCTCTTTAACGAATGCCTCGAAGGCGTCGATGTACAGCTTCTCGTGGGCCGAGACTTTGTCCTTCCGCTTCACGGCTTCGGCCATGAATCCCCTGGCCCGCTTCATGTTTTCGAGGTTTGCGATGGCCATCCCCAAGTATGCCGTAGCACAGTTGTGATCGAGGTGGGCGGCCTGCCGAAACGAACGTTCCGCCTCGAAGAACCAGAACCCATGCAGTTGGCCGATCCCCTGGTTGATGAAGGCTTGCACCTGCGGGACTTGGCTCCCGACCGGGAACTGGACATTCCCGGTGTTCCCCATGAGCACGGCAGCTTGGCGGGGGCCTTCGTCAAAGACCTCGCCGTGGATGGAGTGACCGGGCGCGGGGCCGTTAGGCGCGGGTTGAACCTCAACAGGCTGCGCTTCGGTTTGTGCCAGAGCGGGTGTTGAACTCAGAAGCAGACAACAGAGAATTGAACCACGGAGACACGGAGGCACGGAGAGGAATGAGGAGCCAAGAAAGGTTCGCCAAAGCAAGAATGCAAAAAAATGCACATGGCGACGGGGTGTTGGTTCACTGGTTGGATCTTGAAGGATCGCTTGATCGAGTCCTGTCTTCTCCGTGCCTCCGTGTCTCCGTGGTGACAATCCGAATGGCACCGATCTGGAGATGAACTTACCAGATTCCGAACAGGTCAATGTGCCCGTCCTACGGCGAGGGTCCAGTGTCTGGGACTGCATCATTACGAACTCTCCCATGCGTCAAAAACGAAACCGCCGCCAGGGGGCCACTGTCGCTCCCTGACGGCCGGTGTCGTTTCGAATTCGATCAAGCCTACCCCCAAACTTCCGGAGACTTCGGAGACTTCGGAAGTTTGCAGCGGCTCGCCGACTACTCACTCTTTTCCGGGGTTTTCGGAGTCTTTGGAGCCTTTGGAGTCTTCGGCGCATCGGGCTTCTTCTCCACCGGTCCGAGCAGCTTCGCCAACAGTTCCGGGAGCGCCTCGCCTCGGCTTTCCAGTGAGACGACATTCCCCTCCTGATCGATCAGGAAGCACGCCGGGATCCCACTGATGGCGTAACGGGCGGCGTTCTCGTTGGCCCAACCGGAGCCATCGTTCTGGTGCAGCTGAATCCACGGCAGCTTCTTCTCTTCCAGGAACGCTTCCAGTTCTGCACGGTCTTCGTCGAGGCTGATCCCGACCACTTCGAATCCCTTGTCATGGTAGAGAGCGTATTGCTCCTGGACGTTGGGCAGTTCAGCCAGGCACGGCCCGCACCACGTGGCCCAGAAGTCAATCAACACGACTTTGCCCTTGAGTTCCTCGATCTTGAACTCTTTGCCGTCGATCTTCGTCCCCGCGATCTCGATCGGATTCCCCGGCAGATTCAGCTTCCGAGCGGTGCCGCGAAAGGAGTTCACGATCTTCGCCCCATTCGGACTGCCATTGGCCTCAATGTACTTGGCGAACAGGTTCATCGCGGCGGCGGCTTCTTCGGTTTCGCCCGCTTCGGCCAGCGTATTTCCGGCCATCAAGGCAAACTGGATTTCATCATCAGTCAGTTCTCCGTCCTGGATGTCCTTGGCGAGTTCTTGAATGAGGGCCGCCCGTTCGGCCT
Organism: Planctomycetota bacterium; assembly: GCA_043743415.1. GTDB lineage: Bacteria > Planctomycetota > Planctomycetia > Planctomycetales > Planctomycetaceae > TH-plancto1. Next base: position 3,679 of record JAYTWO010000080.1, on the reverse strand, counting down.
TCTGGAGTTCACCGATCTTCTGGACTTGTTCCATCTTCAAAAACTGCTTGGCCATTTTCGCCACAGCGGGTCGTGGGTCTTCCAGTGACTTGGTGAGGTATTCCGAACGCCGCGCGACTGCTGTCTCGTCCCCAAACTGCGGCAGCAGCGACAGCACCTGGATCTTCATGCCGATCGCCTGCTGGATCATCTCCTCTTCCAACTCTCGGCTCAGCAGTTCATCCGCCACCTTCTCCAGCTTGGTGAGGTGTTCGAGGATGCCTTCGGGGGTGCGGGCCTTGGGGGGCGTCCGCTGCAACCGAGCCAGGAAGATTCCCAGCACCTTGGCATCGGTCCCTTCCGGAACAGCGAATGGGTCGACCGGCTTCGTGACGGGGGCGGGCTTTTCAACCCCGTCTGCGGCTGGCTTTTCCGTGGCCGCGGGCTTGGGCTTAGGCTTGGCACCCGGAACCTTTTCCTGGGCCAGCACGACACCACTCACGCACCACGCCAGCACTGCCCCAGCGACCGCCATCCAACCGATCCAGAGACGAACCATGAGAATCTCCTTGCCCCCCACACGACCGTGCGATCATTGGGGCGGGGCTGCAACCTTCTGACAAGGAAGGCGTGTCGAGTCAATGAGACACCCGTCCAAATGCCGGTCCGCCCGATCCTGTCGTCTGTGGAACGGCTGCGATACACGGAATTCGACTGATGTGAACGATCTGAATTGTAGTCAGTCGCCGGGAAAATGGATATTCCCCCGTTGATGTGACGATTTTCAGGGAGTCTGGAACACGACTGCATGCACGTTTCTTTGGGTGAGATCGGCCCAGGAGTGCAACCGCGGAATCTCCAGCGCAGCCACCGGGCCGCAACCCACCAGGAAGCTGTCAGCCCTCAGCGTTCAGCCAGCAGTGCCCACGCTTCATTTCGAAAGCCTCGACACCCCGTTGAGGTGCAGAGGCGGGGGGCTGGGTGCCTCCGAAAGTTTGTGCAACTGGCAAACATTTCGGAAGAGAGTCGTCTGGATGGGAGCGGGCATTTGTCTCGCGGTGGCCTGCGCCGTGCCTGGCGATGAATCACGGCCTACTTTTCTGAGGCGCACACAGCACGGAGCGAATCTGTCATGACTGCGCTGGCTGGTCGGAGGCGTCCCGACTATCCTCACCGCTGGGCCTCTGAATGCAGAGGCGTTCCGATCCGGACCGGCGAATGACGCGGAGCCCTCTTGAAGACCGATCCCTCATTGGCCGACCGGTGTGTGGCTTGGATGACGGAGTTTGTGGTCCGCCAGCATCGGGTGCTGCTGGTGTTGGCACTCATCGCGACGGCGATCAGTTATTGGCCCGCTCAGACGCTGAAACTCGACGAGTCGATCGAGTCTTTTTTCGCCCCCGACGATCCGCTGCTCCAGGAGTATCTGGCCAGCAAGCGGCGGTTCGGGGGGGATGAGTTCGTCCTCGTGGCCTACTCGCCGACACGTCCCGATGGGGAACCAGGACCGGCCAACGTGTCCTCGAACGCTGTCCTGGATGAGAACGCGGCCTTCGCGGAAAAACTCAGCCAAGTTCCGGGCGTGCAATCGGCCAGTACCCAATCCCTGAAAAGGATGTACCAACTTCCGAAGATGGATGTGAAGTTGGGAATTCCGGCTCTCCGCCTTTTCAAACTCAAAGTCCTCAAACAGGCCCGCGGCATTCTCGTGGGCGGTGAGGACGATCAAACTCTGGCGATCGTCCTGCGACTGATCCCCAACGATCAGTCTCCGATTCCGCGCTGGCAAACACTTCGAAAAATCCGCGAACTGGCGGCCCGGCATCAGCCCCGAACCTATGTCGCCGGGGAGCCGGTCCAGGTCCAGGATATGTTCCTGTATGTCGAGCAGGACAGCCTGCTGATGGGGGTCACTTCCACCAGCTTGTTGATGCTGGTCATCATGCTCATGTTTCGCAGCCTGCGCTGGATGATCCTGCCGCTCTTGGTCGTGCAGCCCGCGCTCCTGTGGACCAAGGGGCTGCTGGCCATGACGGGGCTGCGGCTGAGCATGGTCAGTTCGATGCTCACCTCGCTGACGACCATTTGTGGAGTGGCGACGGTGATGCACATCGCCGTCGAGTACCGCGAGGCGCGACGGCAGCATTCACGAGTCGATGCGTTCCGCGTGGTGTTCCAGAAGCTGGCCATACCGGTGTTCTGGGTCATCGTCACCACGGCGATTGGCTTCGGGTCATTGATGACCAGCAACATCACTCCCGTGCGGAGCTTCGGACTGATGTTGACGGTGTCGTCGATGCTTGTGCTGGTCGCCTGTTTCGTGTTCCTGCCTGCGGGCATCTTGTGGGGACAACGGGACTCCGACCCGCAAGTCAGTCGGGGTGAGGAGCGACTCACACGCGGATTGGAGCGATTGTTCGATGTGGTCACCCATCAGCGCTGGATCACCATGGCCTTGCTGCTGGCCATCACGGCGCTGGCATCGATCGGGATCCAGTACGTCCGGGTCGAAACCGATTTCAGCCAGAACTTTCGCCGAAACAGCCCGATCGTCGAGGCGATTGACTACTTCGAGTCCCGGTTTGGCGGGATTGGAACCTGGGAGGTCAACTTCCCTGCCCCGGATGTTCTGGACGAGGAGTACCTCGACCGGGTGCGTCTATTGGCAGACCAGTTGCGAGAACTGGGGGACGACTCGAAATTGGGCGAGGGGGGCGAACTGACCAAGGTCGTGGCGCTGCCGGATGGACTCGATATCATTCCTCGTATCTTGGAGGATCGCATCGAGGATCGCCTCGAATTCATGCGTCAGGTGCAACCCGAGTTTGTGCCGATACTCTATCACGCTTCGGAAGGCCGGATGCGGATCATGCTGCGCGCCCGGGAACGGCAACAGACCGATGTGAAGCTGGAGTTGATCCGCCAGGTCCAGGAACTGGCTCGTCGGTCATTTCCTGAGGCCAAGGTGACGGGACTGTATGTGCTGCTGGCGAACTTGATTGATAGTCTGCTGTGGGACCAACTGACCAGCTTTGGGCTGTCGCTAGTGCTGATCATCATCAGCGTCTGGATTCCGTTCCGCCGGATGTCGTGGGCGCTGATCGCGATGGTTCCCAATGTGCTGCCGACGCTGTGGCTCATCGGTGGGATGGGCTGGCTGGGGCTGCCGATCAACATCGGGACGGCGATGATTGCCAGCGTTTCGCTGGGACTGACAATCGACTCGAGCATTCACTATCTGGCGGGCTATCAACATGCGATCCAGGCGGGCAAGCCCCACCGCCAGGCCTTGCGGGAATCGTCGACGCAAATCGGTCGGGCGCTCGTACTCTCCAACGCGGCGCTGGTCCTCGGGTTCTCGGTCCTGGCGCTGTCGAACTTCGTCCCGCTGGTCTACTTCGGAATCCTGGTGAGCTTCACGATGGTCACTGGACTGGTGGGAAATCTCGTCTTACTCCCCTCCATGATGCTCGGGTTGCATGAGGTCCAGGGCAAGAAGGAGGACGGAATTCATTCCGTCCTCCCGTAGCGAAGTTCGCCAGAACGTGGGCTGTCAGAACTAGCGTTCAAACTCGGTGCAGACTTCCGAAGTCTTCTGAGACTTCCGAAGTCTTCGGGGCCAGCGGATATCGAGAGCATTCGCCCACCTTCTGGCGAAGGTAGCTACCTCCCCGGCTCACGCCTCATCGTCCTCGCTGTC
>JAYTWO010000079.1:0-5551 GCA_043743415.1 Planctomycetota bacterium | reverse complement strand
GGGTTGCGGACCTGACACAGATCGGGGAGCAGGAACGCCGCCTCGCGACCCGAAAACGTCGGTTCGAGTTCGCGGACCTCAGAGGGCTCCAGCCACTCCGTCCGGGCATCGATCGCGTCCCAGTGTGAGCGGGCGGCGATTAACTCGTCGCGGGTTCCCACGGAGAGTTCGAGGCCGCCGCAGCAGTGGAACTCGTTATCGATTCCGGTCGTGGCGAGTAGCTCTGCCGACATCTCGGGCCACAACGAACATGTGATCGCGGTGAGACGAGTCAGTGGATCAGCCATAGCTGGTGAGAACGTATCGGTGGGCGAAGAACCGGCGGCTAGCGCCGAGCCGCTCACGGCGCTCGGATAACCCGGCGGGAGGATTCCGGCACCTGCCCAGGAGGCCTCGCGCCCCGGCGCTGACTGGTCGCATACCCGCACCGAAAAACCGCGCTGGGCCAGTCTCCAGGCGGTGGTGAGGCCAATCACGCCTCCTCCGATGACCAAACAATCGACCGCCATACGAGTGGACCACCAAGATCAGACTGCTGGCTCCGACGATCATCCACTGGCAGCCCCCCACGTTCTGGCGAACGTGGCGACTCCAACAGTGAATGTGGCTGGACCACGAGCTACTTACTCTTCAGGGTGTCACGGAACCGGGCCCCCAGTGTGGCACTGTCCATGCCGTAGCTCTTGGTGATGGCTTCGCCAATGGCGGTCCCCGATTCGAGGGACTGGACCAGTTCGCCAAACTTCGCGTTGCCGCCGTTCGCGATCAAATACTCGACCAGCGTCATTCCCACGGGCCCAATCATCCCCGGCGAGAATGACGCATCCACGAACACATCGGCGGGACTGACCAGCGTCGGCACAATGGCCGCAGCCTCTTTCGGCATGGCTTCGAGATACGTGTTCCGCCCCGCGACCTTCATCGCCAGCGACAATCCCATCCCACGCAGCAGCCAGTTGGGAAGGGTCGCCCCGGTGCGTCTCAGATAGGCCCCGGTCAGATGATCGATCAGATTCACCCGCAGGCCGGGCGACTTGGTGGTGACCTCATCTCCGACATCTTCCAGGACGAGGTAGGCGTCATCCAGCGTCGATGTAATGACGACATGCCCCTGCATTCCCTCGGGGGCGGGCCGTCCGTTGACGGTCTGGCTGAACTCTTCGTAGCTAAAGCGATCCTTCATCACGATGACGGCCAAGCGACCCTTCCACGCCTGACCGGCGGGGGCTGCGAAAGCCTTGCGGAGGGAGGCAACCTGCACCTTGGCCCAGTCCTCAACCTGCTTCAAGCGGGTCTCCGGGGCGTTCCCGGTGATCAGCAGATCTTCGCTTTCCAGTGTGACCACCGTGTCATTGGGGAGTGCCTTCTTCAGCATCTCCGCCGATTTCTCCTTGCGCAGCTCATTGAACTGGGCCGGAGAGAGGGTCGAAGCCTTCTCCATCGCCATCTGCTCGGGGGTCTTCAGGAAGCTGCGAAGCGGGGTCTTGGGATCGACACCGTCGTAGACGCAGCCTTCGTCGAACCACGTCTTGAGGTCTTCGTAGTTCTGCTTGGTAATGCGGACCTGGTTATCAGCGGGCATGCGAGGCAGTTCCAGGCCACCCGTCAACGCGAAGAGGCGGCTCTTCGCTCGCGGTTCCCCCGGCAGGACGACATGCCCGCTGTCGCCGCCCTTCATCATGTCGTAGAACGTCTCCAGCGACAGCCCCCCACGCAGATTGTTCCCCGAGTGGCACCGCAGGCAGAGATTCGCCATGAACGGGGCTACGTCCTTGGTGAACGAGACCGTCTCGGTCCCCTTGGGCTTGGCAATGATGATCGAGGACTCTTGCTCCAGGGCTTCCTTGGCCGTCTTCAGCTTCCCGAGAGCCGTTTCTTCGCTGTCACCATCGAACACGGCCCCCTGGGTAATCCAGTTGGCGATGGGCGTCAGCTTGTCCCTCTCGATCGCAGGCGCATTCTTCGGCATGCGAAGATTCATATCAGTGGTCGCCATCCGTGCGCCGATCAGGCTCTGCTGCGGATTGCCCGGGGTCAGCAACAACCCACTCTTGCCCCCCTTTTTCCAATTCGCAAACGTGTCGAGCCGCAGCCCGCCCGACTGCATCGTCGCCCCGTGGCAACTGATGCACTTCTCGTTGATGAGCGGGGCGATATCCTTCGTGAAGCTCACGGGCTGGTTCTTGCCCACAGCTGCCGGGGTCTTGCTCTGCGCCTTGTCGAGGGTCTTGCGGTGGCCAGCCAGGGTCTTGTTGACCGTGGTGAACGCCTTGTCCGTGGTTTCGACCTCGGCCTCCTTGGCGATCTCGGCGATGCGAGTCTCCACGCCCTTGAGCAGTTCTTCCGCTTCCGCAAGCTCCTTCTTGCGGATGTGGGTCGCGACGACCTTCATCGAGATGTTGACCTCGGTGATCTCTTTCTTCTGCTCCGGAGTCACAGCTGCCCACGCCGCCGCCACGAGCAGTCCGCCCACCAGACAGGCCGTCAAAAATCCACGAGCAACCATATCCGCCTCACCGAGACACAGACCCACGCATCGGTTCCTGCATGCCTGATCTGAAACTGGCTCCAGACGGCACGACCTCAATCAGTCACCGCAGTAGTGACCGGAACATTCGTCGAGGCTCCCGTAATATACCTAGGAATCTCCCCAGAGAACCAGTCCATCGGGGGAGGGGTCGGAGTTTGCATATGCAAGTCGCACTTTGCCCCGTGGAGCCCCTGCGATCCGTCGCACACCTCCGCAACCGAAGTGGCACAACTTTTGCGTTACATTCCCGAAAGCAACGCACGCTCCCCCATAAAGGATTGATCTCATGTCGCGTTCGACGATTGCCAAGTGTCTGTTGCCCGTCGCACTGATTGCCATCGCGGGTGTGGTCTTCCAGACGGTTCGCGCCGAAGAGGAAGCCAAAGCCCAGGCCCCGAAGCAAGAACTCCGCGACTTCATGCACCAGAAGCTCGTTGCCTCCAACCAGATCCTGGAAGGGCTGGTCACGGAAGACACCGACCTCATCCGCGAAGGGGCCGAGGTACTGGCCCAGATGAGTGCCGCCGAGAAGTGGCATGTCTCCAGCAACGTGATGTACCTGCAATTCAGCAAGGAATTCCAACGCAACGCAGAGAAGCTGGTCGATGCCGCCAAGGAGAAGAACCTCGACCGGGCCGCCCTTCGCTGGATGGACACCACAATGAGCTGCATCGAATGCCACCGGTTCGTCCGCAACGAACTGGTGGTTCAGGGAACCCCGTCCACGAAGTAGAACGGAATTCATTCCGTTCCGACCGCCAGCGAACTCATCCCCATGAACGTTTCGCCGCGACGCGAAGGCTTTGCGCAGCGGAGCGCGGAGCCCGGCTCGACCATGCCGCACGCCCGGAACGGAATGAATTCCGTTCTACTTCCCGCTCCCCCAAGCCCCTTCCACTCAGGAGTCGATCATGTCCCACCTCCTCATCTCCAGTGATGGCTCCGAATACTCCCAGGCCGCCCAGGAGTTCGTGGCTGGCCTGCCGTTCTCCGAACGGCCCGATGTCCGGCTCATCGCGGTCACACCGCTGCCCGTGACGCTCTCCGAGTATTACGTCGAGGATGTGCTGTATCAGCAGGCGCATCAGATCCAGAACACCGTCGTCGCCCCGCGCATCACCCAGGAGGCCGAACTCCTGAAAAAGTCCTTCGCCTCCGTCACCACGGACCTCCGCATCGGCGACCCCGCCAACGAAGTCCTCTCCGCAGCGAAGGAACATCCCACGGATGTGATCGTCTTGGGCACGCGGGGTTTGTCGGCGATTCCGCGGCTGCTGCTGGGGTCGATGTCGGACTATATCTGCCGGCATGCCACGAATTCTGTGCTGGTGGTCCATTTCGATCCGCACACTCATGGGACGAAACCGCACACCCCCGTCTCACCGCCACGCCGAATCATGTTTGCCACCGATGGGTCTCCCGCCTCGATGCAGTCGATCGACCGCTTCGCATCGTGGAAGTGGCCCGCCGACGCCGTGGCCAGGGTGATCGTGACCCATCAGGTCGTGCTGGCCTTCGGCGTCGAGATCACCCATATCGACGAACCGTACCTGACCGCCGAACGACTCGAAGCCGAAGCGATCTTGGAGTCGGCCAGCAAGAGGCTGGGTCGCGCTTTCACCCAGGTCGAGACCGCCATCTGCCACGCCTCGCAAGTCGCCCATTCCATTGTCCAGGAAGCCGACAAATGGAAGGCCGACCTGCTCGTCATCGGCAGCCGCGGCCACGGTCGCTGGGAACGCTTCCTGCTCGGCAGTACCTCACTCGGCGTCCTGCACCACGCCCACTGCTCGATCTGGATTGAGAAACTGCCGCAGCCTGCAATGTGAGGCACTGTCAAGCGGTTCATCCGACGTTTGCATGTCTGAGCCCCCCCCCATCGGCGCGTGTGCATCCAGACCGTGTGTGCCCCCGTACGAACCAATCCTTGGACGATTCGCCTAAATACAAGGCACGGAATGGAACAGGGCCGGACGTGTTGTCCGGCCCTGTTTGGAATGTCACACGGAACTCTGGTTGGCCCAAGCTGACCGCTGATGGCGAACCGCTACCCTACGACTTGGGCACGGGCAAGCCGATACCGGAGTAGGTGAACCCGGCCTTGGTCATCTTGGCGGGGTTGTACAGGTTGCGACCGTCGAAGATTACCGGCGACTTCATCTTGTGCAGCATGTATTCGAAGTCCGGGACGCGGTACTCGTTCCACTCGGTGACGATGGCCAGGCAATCGGCCCCGGTCAAGGCATCGTAATGATGCACATGGTAGGTCAGCTTGTCGCCGAAGATCTCTTTGACGTTCTCGATGGCGACGGGGTCATTGACGTGAACCTCGGCTCCCGCCTTGAGTAGCTGTTCGATCAGGACCAAGGACGGAGCCTCGCGGATGTCATCCGTCTTGGGCTTGAAGGCCAGTCCCCAGAGGGCGACCTTGCGGCCTTCCAGCTTGTGCTTGAAGTGTTCGCTGATCTTGGTGAACAGGACATCCTTCTGCTTGTTGTTGACCTTGTCGACGGCTTCCAGCATGTGCAGCTTCATGTCCTTATCGCGGGCGACGCTGAACAGGGCGCGAACGTCCTTCGGGAAGCACGAACCGCCATACCCGACGCCGGGGAACAGGAAGGCGAAGCCGATCCGCTGATCGTGGCCGATGCCGCGACGGACATCGTTGATGTCGGCACCGACCCGTTCGCACAGATTGGCCATCTCATTGATGAAGCTGATCTTCGTGGCCAACATGCAGTTGGCGACGTACTTGGTCATCTCCGCGCTCTCCAGGCCCATTGCCAGGAACGGTTTTTCGGTGCGGAGGAACGGCTTATAGAGTTCCTGAAGCACATCGGCAGGCTCCGGACGGTCGGAGCCGACGACGACGCGGTCGGGCTTGGTGAAGTCGTCGATCGCGCAGCCTTCCTTGAGGAACTCGGGGTTCGAGGCGACATCGACATCGCGACCGAGGAGTTCCTTCAAGCGATTGGCCACCTTGCGGTTGGTGCCGACCGGGACCGTGCTCTTGATGACGAC
>JAYTWO010000078.1:0-13580 GCA_043743415.1 Planctomycetota bacterium | reverse complement strand
ATGAGAATCTACCGATCAGCCGGAACGCGCTAGCGTCCGGTTTCAACCGTGGGCTAGCGCCCTGCGGCTGATAACTGGTAATTCCTCTCATGCCACTCGGAGGAAACCCATCTTGGCGAATCCCTTTCAGATCCTGAATGCCACTCGCCAGCAATACGGTTGGGCCGCTGCCGGACGACTACTGGTGGATCGCCTGGGGGCACGGCTCAATCATCGCCATGTGATCGAGGTCGTCTGGCTGGACCTGACGCAGCCGGTGTCCTGTCCACCGGTTCCTGGGTTTGAGTTCCGCTTCCTGACCGCTGATGAGGTTTGGAGTTTCAGCCATGATCCGAGTCTCGATCTCGAAGTGAGTCTGGCCGGGGAGATCGATCGCGGTGAGAGCCTGTGCTTCGCCGCCCTGGAGAATGGATGTGTCGCCGCCTATGGCTGGTATGCCATTCAGCACGCTGCGCCCGGCCACTGCTTCGGAGTTGGAATCCGGCTCCCCGCACATGTGTCGTACATGTTCAAAGGCTTCACACACCCGGATTATCGTGGAAAACGACTGCACGGTGCCGTCATGGGATTGGCCCTCGCCGCCTTGTCAGCACGCGGAATCCGGGCCCTGATCTCCACTGTTGAGTGGACCAACGAAGCCTCACTGCGGAGTTGTGACCGACTGGGTTATCAGCGTTTGGGCCGCATCGTGCAGTCAGGGGACTCAGGACATCGAAAAGTGGCCGTACCCGCCGGTCTCCACCAGCAGACAGGCGTGGAATTCGTCGCGGACAGCGAGTGGACAGTCCCTGCGATGCCTCTGCAGCCTATCGAGTAGGTTTCAGCGCACGACCTCCGCTCAACGAAAACATCCGCGAGAGAGTCGCGGGTGATTCGCCTTGGACAGCGGTCTCAGTCCCGACCAGAATTTCTCGCTGCCTTTGACGCGGCGGTTGATCTGTCTGAAGGTCGATTCCATGTGGGCGGAGGTGATGGGCAGGCCCTCATTCCGGTAGGCCGGGTCGCTCATTCTGGTCTGTTGGTTATGCAGGTAGGTCAGTGTTTTGCTGACCAGTCGGCGGGGTCTGGTGTCGCCGTCGGCGGTGGTGGGAGGCCGAGTTCTTGTGGCCGGGCGGCGAGTTCGGCGATGACTTTCGCGACCTCGCCTGGACGGGTCCAGCAGGTAGTTGTCCAATGTGCGTCAATTGCTGATGACACTGGCGGGCGGGATGTGTTGGACATTGGGCGAGCGGCCAGAGGAAGCCTACCGGGTAGGACGGCCTTTCCAGGCCGTCCTGGTCGCATTTCTTGCGGCGAGACGGCCTGGAAAGGCCGTCTTACGGGGAGACTCTGACCGACCGCTCGCCTTGCGCATGGAACGGACTCCACCACAGGAGCATTGAAAAGGGGGCAGGGTGCGTCGGCGAAAGCCGGAGGAGGGTTGCGAATGAGAGAGTCGTACTGGGTAAGACCCAACGAGGCTTCGCCTCAGACCGACGAGATTTATGGAAGGCTCCGGTCGTGCCGAGATGGGGGATGCTGTGGCATCCCCTGTTTGACTGCTTGAGGCGGCGGTGGTCCCTTGCGGGATGGTGACGACCGGAACCGATGATGAGTTTACCGCGAACCGTGGCCGATGTCCTCGATCAGCATGTGACTCTGAAACTCAAGTGCATCGACCGGGTGTCTCTCAATGTGTATCAGCCGCGGTTGCAGTACGACCGGGGCGTGGTGAATTTCTTTCGGTGTCATCGGGGGCAGACGTTTGCGTCGTCGGCGTTGATGCAGCCGATCAGTGACGTCTGCATCGCGGATGTGGAGCGGTTTGTGAACCGGCGGGGCGTGCCGCTGATCACGTTTCGCAAGGGGAGCGGAAGCAGGACATTGTGCTGCCGTATCGGGTGGCGGCGCAGGGGCGGGAGCGCGTGCTGGTCGTTGGCAAGGCCCAGGAGAAGACGCCGGTATTCCGCACCGAGAAGCGCCGCAACCCGGAGACCGGCGCGGTCTATCCCTGGATCGTGAAGACCACGGCGATGGTCAATCACTTTTATTTCTATTGTCTGGACGACGACTTCAGGCCGTTCTTTCTCAAGGTCTGCACCTATTATCCGGACAACGCCAAGCTGTGTCTGAACGGGCACGAGTCCCTCCAGCGGCAACTGACGAAGGAGAAGATCGCCTTTGAGGAACTCGACGGTCTCGTTCAGCAAGTGGCATCCTGTCGTGCGCGAACCGAAACACATGCAGGAGATCGCCGACGAATCGAGACGCTACTGGCCGAAGTGGCTGCGCTGAAGGCGGAGTTGTCGGAGGTCGCTGCACTGCGTTCCGAGAACGCCGAGTTGAAGTCCCAGGTGGCGGAGTTGCAGTGGGAGCTTGTCCGCCGCAAGAAGGGGTTTCGGCCCAAGGCCAATACGTCGACACGTACGAAGTCGACGAAGGATCGGCGGAAGGCCGACGAGCGAACGCATCCCAGCACGACGCGGCCCGAACCACCGATCGACGAGAGTACCGTCCCGCAGCACGATGTCACGGCGGACGTGTGTCCCGAGTGCCAGGGTACGCTGGTCGACACCGGCGAAGTGATCGAGCAAATCGTCGAAGACATCCCCCAGCCGAAGTTCGAAGTGCATCGCAATCTACGGCGTGTTTATGAGTGCCCGTGCTGTCAGAAGAAGGTCACGGCCACATCGACCGAGGTCTTGCCGCACGCTCGCATTGGGCCGAACGCGGTCGTGCTTCAAGCCTATTGCGGGGCCCATCTGGGGCTCTGGCTGGGCAAGGCGGCACGACGATCCGCCTGTGGCACGTCGGCGACTACGCCTACAGCTGGGAAGACACCGGGATCGATCGCCAACGGCACCCGCAGCGACAGGCCATTCCCAGTCGGCGACTCGATTCTCACAGCATCCCCACATACCATGACTTCCATCCGAGCGGCTTCACCTCGAATGGGATTACGATGTCACAACTCCAGGAGATCATCGAACGGGTCGACACTCGGCTGGGACGCAGCTTCGACCTGTTCATTCAGTCACTCATCCTCCTCTCGCTGATCACCTTCTCCATCGACACACTGCCCGACCTCTCCGCCACGACTCAAGCCTGGCTACGAGGCATTGAGGTCTTCTGTGTCATCGTCTTCACGATCGAATACGTCTTGCGAGTCGTCGTCTCGACGCCCCGCCTTGCGTACGTCTTCAGTTTTTTCGGGATCGTCGATCTCGTCTCCATTCTGCCATTCTATCTCGTTGTGGGAGTCGATCTGCGTTCGATCCGGGCCTTCCGCATGCTGCGGTTGTTCCGCCTGTTCAAGCTCGCACGCTACAGCTCCGCCGTCCGAAGATTCCATGTGGCAATCTCCATCGCCAAGGAAGAACTCGTCCTGTTTCTGTGTGTGACCTTGATCCTGCTCTACGTGTCAGCCGTGGGCATCTATTACTTCGAGAACGAGGCCCAGCCCGAGCAGTTTGCGTCGGTGTTCCACTCGTTGTGGTGGGCCGTGACCACCCTGACCACCGTGGGCTACGGGGATACCTATCCGATCACGGTGGGTGGTCGCATCTTTACGTTCTTGATCTTGCTGATTGGTTTAGGCGTCTTTTCCGTCCCCGCCGGACTCATCGCCTCCGCCCTCGCCAAGGCGCGGCAGATGGAGGACGACTCCGTCTAGCATGCTCATTCCTGGATGCACTCAACATTCAGGCCGGTGTGTGCCACCTCGCCGGAGAAGAAGTTCGACAAGCCGCCCTAAATGCCGTTCACGCTACGGCTGGTGCCGCCTTCGATGGGGAGTGTCCAGTTCGGGCGGGTGGCGAGGATTCGGCTGGGGCGAGGGTAGGTTGGGTGTCTGCCTGGACGCCGGGTGCCAGTGTCGAGGGCATTGACTCGCAAGTGCCCAGACGCCGAGTCTATCGAGTAAATAGTGACGACCCAAAGCGACCGCCAGCGGCACCCGGGGGCCGAATTGGAGGAAGGCGTGGGGCAGGGATTCGACCTCTGCGGTCCCGACGTGTGATGTCAGCGACGTATATATACGACGCGGACCAGGTGTCCATCTGGCTCACTCTGACTTGAAGGCAGGCAGGGACAGCACTTGTGGGTTGCGGACACCGTGGCGTAGGATGCAGTATATATACTGCATCCTTGTGCGTCCCATTCACGCCTGTTTGAAGTCGTGATTTGGCCCTTTGGATTTCCAAGCTGAAGCAAGCGCTGTCCGACATTGAGAGAGTCCTCGATGGAACAGGGAAGCGAGTGCTATCGTTCACTGAACTGCGGGTGCTGTTGGAGATGAATCGAGCAAAATGGCAGCTGCCTGCGTCGACGGGCCTGGGACAGTTTCTGGAGGCACTCACGCTGAACTCCCGGCTGACTGAGGTGCGAATCGAACTCCCGCACCGACCTGCCCTACGATACACATGGAACTCTCCCGGCACGCTGGAGATTGTGCAGTCTCTGTCTCGAAAAGGCTACTTCTCCCACTACTCCGCGATTTTCCTTCACGGGTTGACGACTCAGATTCCCCGCTCCATCTACTTCAATATTGAACAGCCGGGACGTGGCGGTGGCGGCGAATTGACCCAGGCTAGCATCGACCGGGCATTTCGAGGAGCGGGTCGTGTCTCACACAACGTGACAACACTTCTCGATCAGGAGTTGAATGTCCTGAACGGTCAGAACACGGGCGAACTGGGCGTCATCGACTTCTCGTCGACAGAGGGACAGTCTCTGCGTGTCACGAACATCGAACGCACCTTGATCGACGCCACGGTGCGACCATACTACTCCGCTGGCGTCCATGAAGTCGCCGCCGCCTTCGTCGCAGCTGTGGAGCAACTCAGCCTGAATCGGATCATCGCTTACCTCCTCAAGTTGAATTTCACCTACCCGTACCATCAGGCGATTGGATACTCCCTGCAACGCACGGGTCGGTTCAGTTCCAAGCAGTTGGAGCCGTTCAAAGAGATCGGGCTGTCGTTTGACTTCTATCTCACCTACGGGATGAAGGAGACGCAGTACGTCCCCGAGTGGCGGCTATTTGTCCCCCAGGGATTTGAGGTCTGAGCACAGGGAGACGATTCTCCGGAAGTAGACATCGAATGCTTCGAGCTTTGCTGGCTGAGACACGGTCGCCCGCACTCGCTCGAAATCCGCTTCCTGTAAGGCGTACGTGCTTTCCACCAGTTCCAGGAATTGCAGCGGGACTCGTTTGGCGTCGAAGGTACGTTGCAGATGGTCACGAAACTCGCCGCTCCGGGTATCGATCGGGAATCGGTCGATGACTGCACAGATGTCGAGAAAATCACCCGCGCGCCCCTTGCGTGTCTGTTTACGTTTCACGATGGGGCCATACTCGGGCATCTGCTGACAGATGGCCCTGAGTTTCTCACAGACGATCGCCATCGGCGAATAGACAGCCAGTGCATAGTTATCCAACAGGACCCGCTGTTGACCACCGCAGTACTCGTGGAGACTGATGTCGATCTCAAATTTTGTGCCACCCCCGGCTGGGCCAATTGTCAGTGCGTTTCGACGAACCAGTTCGAGTTCACCCTTGAACTCGCGATGCTTCAAGCTCGTGATGAGCTTGAACTCGACCGCATACCCGCCCCAGAAGGGCTTCATGTCGTCCGAGATTCCCGACGGCTTGAACTCGACACGAATGTCAAACTGGATCAACGAGACTTCGGCGAACGAAGCCTTCAATGCCCGGTTGATGGCAGTCTTCAGCAACTCGATGTCTTCGAACTCCCCCTCCATGGAGAAGTCCAGATCGTACGATCCACGCCCCGTGATCCCGTAGATGTAGACCAGCGCATTCCCGCCCTTGAAGACCAGCCTCTCCATCAAAAGTCATCACCGGCCACCGCGATGATCGTCCGTCGCTTCACAAGGTCCGCGAGTTCCAGCCCATGCAGTTTCATGTCGCCTCACGTCAATCGCTCGAATTCAGCCGGTGTCAAAATGGTCGAAAACGACTGTGCTGCCGACTCAATTTTTCTCAACCCTGAACTCTTCCTCAAAACACCGGTCCCCAAGTCCAGGGGCAGAACTCTTCATCCCCAATCCCCTGGGCCTCGCTCTTCGTGGGCTTGCCGCTGGCGACGGCGAGGATCTCTTCGAAGATCTCCGTCCCGACCGCTTCGATCGTCTTTCCGTTCAGGATCGGACCCGCGTCGAGGTCCATGTCGTCCTGCATCCGCTCGTACAGCGGGGTGTTCGTCGAGACCTTGATCGTCGGCGACGGCTTGCAGCCGAAGCAACTGCCGCGACCGGTGGTGAAGACGACGACTTGGCAGCCGCCCGCGACGATGCCGGTGACGGAGGTCGGGTCGTAGCCGGGGGTGTCCATCACGACGAGGCCGCGCTCGGTGATCCGCTCGGCGTACTCGTAGACCGCGCGGAGCGCGGTAGTCCCGCCCTTGGCGACGGCTCCCAGCGACTTTTCGTAGATCGTGGTCAGGCCCCCCTTCTTGTTGCCGACCGATGGGTTGTTGTCGATGCTCGCTCCAAACTTGGCGGCATAGCCCTCCCACCAGCGGATGCGTTCGACCAGTTTGTCGGCCACGCCTCGGTTGATTGCGCGGCGGATCAGCACCTGCTCCGCTCCGTAAATCTCCGGCGTCTCGGCGAGGACAGCTGTGCCGCCTTGGGCGATGAGTAGGTCGCTCGCATAGCCGAGGGCGGGGTTGGCGGTGATGCCGCTGTTGCCATCGCTGCCGCCGCAGTTGAGGCCCAGCATCAACTCGCTGGCCGGGATCTCGACGCGCTGCAGCTTGTTCACTTCGGGGAGGAGTTCGTGGAGGATCGACACCCCGCGTTTGACGGTCTTGGCCACGCCACCTTCGTCCTGGATGTTCATCGTGATCGGGCCGGGAGCGTTCGGGCCGAGGTTGTCGAGCTGGACTAGATGATGCACACCGGTCAGGAACGACGCCTGCGAAGTCTCACACCCCAGACCGACCACGAGGTACGCTGCGATATTCGGGTGCTGCGCAAACCCGGCCAGCGTTCGGGCCAGTTGGCGATGGTCGGTCCCGCCGTACTCCATCGCACAGCCCCCCTTGTGAACCAGCGGGATCACGCCGTCGACGTTGGGGTACTGTTCGAGAATCTGCTTCTCGAACTTCTGAGCAATGAACTTCGACGAGGTCGCCGAACAGTTCACCGTGCTGACGATCGCGATGTAGTTGCGAGTCCCGACCCGACCATCGGCCCGGCGGTAGCCCTGGAACGTGCGCGGCACCGCAGCCACCGGAGCAGCTGGGATCGCCGTGCAATACTCGTAGTCATGCGAGAGCGTCCCCAGTCCCAGGTTGTGCTGATGCACCCAATCGCCCGCTGCGATGTCGCGAGTCGCATAGCCGATGAGCTGGCCGTACTTCTGCACCACGCCCCCCACGGAGACTCGACGGATGGCCAGCTTGTGCCCGAGGTCAATGCGTTCGCGGCAAGTGACGGCGTTCCCCTTCGGCCCCACCCAGACTGTCCCTGCGGGAGCGGGTCGACGAGCCACGACGACATCGTCCTCGGGGTGGAGGAGTACAAACGGGGAGTCAGTGGCGATGGCCGACATGGGAACTGTTCCGGGAGTGGGGAAGGGACGATAGTCGCCGTTTTTCCGAAATCGGTGGCTGACCGTGGATCGCGCGAGGCGCTTCCCGAGCGAGTGACGAACCAGTGACTCCTCAGAAATCGCAGACAATCCGAGTCACCGTGCCATATTGTAGGTCGTGCGTCTTCACCTGTCCTATGTGACAATCCCCGAGGCCAAGTGCCGGGGGCGATCAATCAACGCCGGGTGCCATCTGGCGAGGGCTTTGACTCGCCGGTGTGGAGTGACTCACTGGCGGTGGATCACGGTTCCACGCTCGGGCCACGCTCGAAAACTCGGGTGGCCAAAGCGACCGCCAGTGGCAAGTGGCGGAGCCTTCCCGCGGATGCCTTCCGTGGCACTCCACTTTGTGGGGGCCTTCTGTCCAGAGGGAGCGATGCCATGACGGTTCTGTCCCCGCCATTACGGCCAGTCGGCGGGCTCAACGCGAATGGGACTGACCGGGACGGTGTCCTCAGCGGTGACGAAATGTCCCACAGAGCAGGCTGTCGCAAATGAGCCATAATGATGATCGTAGCATCACACCGCCTTTGAAAGGAGAAACACGGTAGACGTTGTATTGAGTCGATGTGAACCTTGTGGCCCAAGCATTTTCCGGGACATTCGCTCAACGGGAAGACTCAGGCATTCACTTCCACGAGTTCGCTCGTGGAACTCGGCAGAGGCACCGGCTGACCGTCGGACTTCAGCCCCTCGACGTGAAACTCGATGGCATCGTGAATGAGGGTCGTGACCTCTGCCTGGGTATCGCCAACAGCCACACAGCCGGGGAGGTCTGGGACGTACGCACCGAAACTGTGGGGGCCGCGTTCGATGACGACGAGGTATTGCATGGGCGATCTCACTTCTTCAGACCGGCTTGCTTGAGGATGCTGTTCAGCGTGCCGGGGGGAATGTCAACGCTGAACTTGCCAGCTACCGTGACGGTGCCGGATCTCGTGGGATGCTGATATTGCCGATGGCTCCCCTTCTGTCGGACGAGAAACCAACCCTCGGATTCCAGGCGAGAGATCAGGTCGTGGATTTTGACTGGAATGTGATCACAATCGTACAGCGAGAAGCTGGGGTTCGCGACCTGCAATCCGAAGGTAAGCTCCGACCGGACTCTTATCCCATTGAGAGGCAATGGGATAAGATTGCCAACCCGAGATGAGCATGCGACAATCAAGCAACGAGGAGTTTTTCCCCTTCGTGCCGCACTCTCGCCAGCCGTCAGAGGATTCAGGATGAATACTAAGTCGGTGATCAATGTGGCTTCCGTGCCGCATCGCAGCCTGTTTCGGTATCCGGGCGGAAAAACGTGGTTGGTTCCGCATGTTCGTCAGTGGCTCGCTTCGCTTTCTCGAAAGCCCGCAGAGTTTGTCGAGCCGTTCGCTGGGGGAGCGATTGTCGGCCTTTCCGTGGTGTTCGAGGATCTTGCGGATTCAACGACTCTGGTCGAGTTGGATGAAGCTGTGGCTGCTGTTTGGCGAGTTGTTCTCAATGGAAAAGCAGTCGCTCTCGCAGAGCGGATTGTCGAATTTGAAGTCTCCACGCAATCAGTGCGAGACATCTTGGATGCAAAGCCTCGAAGCTTATTTGACAAGGCATTCGCGACGATTGTCCGCAATCGCATGAATCGCGGAGGAATTCTGGCACCGGGGGCCAGCCTCATGAAGAGTGGCGAGAATGGAAAGGGCCTCATGTCTCGCTGGTATCCCGAGACATTGAAGCGAAGGATTCTCGACATCTCGACGATTGCGAATCGGGTGCGTTTCATTCAAGGAGATGGAATCGAGTACCTCATCTCGATAACGAGTCGAAGGGATGTGGCGGTACTCATTGACCCGCCCTACACGGTGGCCGGGCGTCGCTTATACACACATTCCCAAATCGACCACGAAGGGCTGTTCAAGGTCGCTAGCTATCTGAAAGGTGACTTTCTGATGACCTATGACGATGCACCTCAAATCCGTCAACTGGCTGATCAGTTTGGATTTGATACACAACCCGTCGCCATGAAGAACACTCATCATGCGGTCATGAGCGAGCTTTTGATCGGGCGAGACTTGGCTTGGGCGAGGAGTTAGCGGTCGAGTTTCGCGAGGATTTTCGTCTCGAATTCGCCCAGTGAGACCGGATAGCCGCCAGTCAGACCTTCGACCGCCCGTTCGAGAGTTTGCAATTGTGGCCTGCCAATCACGATCCTCGCAGGATCGGTCGATTCGTCGAATGTCACAATGAACCATGCGATATCGCAATTCGACACGTCCTTTACCGTAGCGACATCAATGACGTTGTTTCGAAACCAGGCCTGATCCACGACAACCGCCAACTTTTTCCCCCAGCGGCGGAGTGTAGGGACTTTGATTTGAAGTTGAGGCATCAGTCGCTTGGGACCAGAGCTTCGATAATCCGGGCGACGGCTGTGTTCCGGGAAGGGATGTCCCGGAAATTGAAACGCTTCGATTTGTTCGAAGAGCAGCTTCATTTTCGAACCCGAGAAGTAGACGGCCTGAATTTCCAGGGCGCACCATTTCAGAAGGGTGCGATCCGGATGGACCAACACGTTGTCGATGTTTCCGACATCCTCACTTTCGTCAGAGTCCATTTCTCCCGGATTCGCCCTTTGCAGAAAGCGAACTTCTCCCACAACCTCGGGGATCGGCGTACCGAGCATGTGGCTTCCGATTTCAGAATAGATGATGCCATCTTGCTTGAATCGATGTGGACAGACCACACGCAGTTCACCCTCCTCCCCGTCCACAACTTTGGTTTCACCGGTGACTTCTGAAACCTTTTTGTAAAGCCGGAGTGAGCAAACACCACCGACCTTCGAGCACCGATTGTTGATCGATGTCGCCATGAATGGGCAGGGAGGGGCTGTTGCCTTTGTGTGTGACTGAGAGAGTACAGCGAACTTCTCCCGCTCGATCTGCGAAAGGTGTGTAAACGAGCGTCCGTACCATTCACCGATTCCAAATCGAGGTACAGTCTCTTTGGGTGTTGCAGGCGATCTTTCTGCAACCTTGGACTTCTTGGCCCGTTTCTTTGGCATCGAGTCTGTCTCTGAGGGGAGTATCTGAAGTCACGACGCAACGAGAAATGCCGAGAGCTGAGATTCAAAAGGATCGCTCAATTCAACATTCAATCCGCCACCACCCGCACCACCCGGTGCGCGGTATCGCTCTGGCCGAACTGGTCGGTGGTCCGCACCTCGACATCATGCACTCCCGGTGTCAGCGCGGGCAGTTTCAGCTTCCACAGGTGGGTGCAGATCCCCGGCTTCGGGAGCTTCCGCCAGTCGTTGGGTTTGAGCTTCAGCAGCTCCTCTTCGTGGGCGAATGTCCGCACGAAGACGGGGTCGACTTCGCCGGTGTGGGTCATCGGTTGCCAGTCTCCGATCCCGTCGACCCGCATCTCGACGGTCGATTTGACCGAACCCTCAAAGACGTTGGCGTAGACATCGGTCTGGGCGGTCTTCGACGCGGCGAGTTCTTCCGGGAGGTCGATCTTCATCTGGTACTTTTCGCTCCGTCCCGCCGGTTGGAACTTGAGCGAGTACTTCTGGCCGTCGAACGAGATCACGGAGTACCCGTTGGGGGCCCCGTCGGACATCATCGCGTGCGGGATGCCGCGCTCGTCGGGGGCTCCGCTCCACCAACTGCCACAGACGGTGACGTTGATGATGTGGTGGTGCGGTTTGGCTCCCTGCCAGCCGTCGGCGTCGGTGATGAAGTGGTGCTCCATCGTGTGCGTGTGGGCGGAGATCGAGAGCGAGAACGGTCGCTTCTCGATCAGCCGGTACAGCCCGTGGCGATCGTTCACCTCCAGCAGCGGGATGTGCATCATGAGGACCACCAACTGGTCCTCGGGGATCTGGGCGAGGTCGGTCTTGATGAACTCCAATTGCTCCGGGCCGAAGCCGCCGCGATAGCCCCAGGTGCCCTTCACCGGATCTTTGAGCATCCACTCGACATCATCCAGGACCAGGAAGTGAACCGGCCCGTGATCGAATGAGTAATACGACGGGCCGTAGACCCGCTCATACGTCTCGTTGGCGTGCCGCCGCGTGCGGGCGTCGTAGTTGATGTCGTGGTTGCCAATCACGTTGTACCAAGGAATGCCGATGAGCGCGATCGAGCGGTTGAGTTGCTCGAAGGTCTCCAGGTTGTCGAAGGCGATGTCGCCCAGCGTGACGCCGAACGAGGCATCGGTCTTGCCGATGATCCCCTCGACGACATCGTGAGTGATCCAATCGACTTCCTTCTGGTCGCGCGGCTGGGGATCGCCGAAGAGCAGGGCCTTGAACTGCTCGGGTTCCTGCTGGGGGTAGAGGGGGAAGTCGATCGATGCGGGGAGCGGACCGGTCGGCTTCACGCCTCCGTACTTCAAATCCGGCGAGCCGCTCGGCTTGTGGGTGTAGTAGAACAGCGGCAACTGGTCCGCATTGACTGGCGTCCGCCAGCCGCGCGGCTTAATGACGAACAGCGTCGTGTCGTCATCGACCGGGAGGGTGTACTGCCCCTGGTCATTCGTCGAGACGATCTGGCTGCCGTTGGAGACCCGCACCCCCGGCAGCGGCTTCTCGTCCGCGTCCCGGACGCGGTTCTCGTTGGCGTCGTGGTACACGACCCCCTGGGCCATGGTCGGCAGTTTGACGGGCGGGGACTCCGACTGTCCCTCACGGAGCAGCAGCCCCGAGATGCCCAGAACTCCAGCCACAACACACACCGCAGCAAATGATCGCATCAGGTAACCTCTGGGGAATGAATCTCAGTCAGAAGAGAGCAGCCTGTCGACCGGTGGAAAGTTTGGCAAGGGAGCGGGAAGCCCACCGGTTGCCACCGGGGGGCTTTCTGGATCATCACCCCCCAGATTTTCACGACAGCACCCTGTCCCAATACCGAAGGGACAACTATCCTTCCGGCGACCGGAATGGCCTTGGCGATTCCGGGTGAGGGGCGTCGCGCGGCGACCCGTGTTTTCAGTCGCATCCACGCGATGCCAGTGGGGAGAGGTCGAATGCCGACCATGCGGATTCGTGATCTGTTCCGGACGAGACCGTTCGTACTGTCGATCGAGGTCTTTCCCCCCAAGACCGAGGCCGGGGACGAAGGGCTGTACCGCGCACTGGAACGCCTGCGGGCCTACCAGCCGGGGTTCGTCTCGTGTACTTATGGAGCTGGAGGCAGCACGCAAGGCCGGACCTTAGAGATTTGCCGACGGGTCCAGGCCGACTTCGAACTGACGGCAACCTCGCACTTTACCTGCGTCGGTTCCACGCGCGAGGAGCTGCTCGACTGGCTGTCCCGGGCCACTCAGACTGGCATCGGCAACATCATGGCTCTGCGAGGCGATCCGCCGCAGGGGCAAACCGAGTTCAAGACCATGACCGGCGGGCTGTCGCATGCCAACGAACTGGTCGAGTTGATCCGCTCGCATTATCCCGACCTGGGGATCGGCGTCGCGGGCTATCCCGAGAAGCACCCCGAGGCCCCAGATATCGATATCGATCTGGTAAACCTGCGGCGGAAGGTCGATGCCGGAGCCGATGCGGTCTTCACCCAGCTCTTCTATGAGAACACAAACTTTCTGCGGTTCCGCGACCGCTGTACCCAACGGGGGATCACCGTTCCCGTGGTGCCGGGGATCATGCCGATTACAGAGTTCGCCCGCATCAAGCGGATCACGTCGATGTGCGGTTCGGTCTTCCCGAACTCGCTGGCCTCGCGGCTGGAAGCCGTGCAGCACGATCCCCAGGCCCAGTTCGACATCGGCGTCGAGTTCGCGATCCAGCAGTGTCGCGAGCTGATCGACGCTGGCGTGCCGGGGATGCACTTCTACGTGCTCAATCGGAGTGAGTCGTGTGAACGCATCCTGGATGGACTCGGCCTGCAGCCGGGTTAGGAACTGGTCCAAAACAACTTCCCGATTTGATTTTGAACAGAAGTTCGCCAAGGAAGCAAAGATACTTTGATTGGAAACCTTTGCTTCCTTGGCG